>NZ_JBFBJK010000006.1:75793-359000 GCF_040686095.1 Streptomyces sp. NPDC086554 | reverse complement strand
CAGCGGGTCCTTGCCGAACTGCCCGGCGACCTGCGGGTTGAGATGGACCGAGAGGTAGTAAGCACGGCGAGCGCGGCGACCAGGACAAGGCCGTGCTCGGGCTCGGTCTCACCGCCCTCGCGGTCTCCCTGCCGCCCTGGCCGGGCGCCGCCCTTGTCCTGGTCGCCGCGCTCGCCGTGCTGCTCGGCCCGGCGGGCGTGCCACCCCGCAAGCTGTGGCGCGCCTACCGCGTACCGCTCGGCTTCTGCGTCACCGGAGCCCTGACCCTGCTCATCCAGATCGGCGGCCCGGGAGGGTTCGTCACGCTCGCCGACGGCGGCCCGGCGCGCGCGGGCGGTCTGCTCCTGCGCACCTCGGCGGCCTCGCTCGGCGTACTGCTCTTCGCCTTCACCACGCCGATGTCGGACTTGCTGCCCCGCCTGGTCAAGGCAGGCGTGCCGGCGCCGGTCGTGGACGTGGCGCTCGTCACGTACCGGATGAGCTTTCTGCTCCTGGACTCCATGACCCGGATCCGGCAGGCGCAGGCCGCACGGCTCGGGCACACCACCCGGGCCGCCACCTGGCGGTCGCTCGCCGGGCTCGGCGCCACCGCGTTCGTGCGGGCCTTCGACCGGGCGAGCCGGCTGCAGGCGGGCCTCGCCGGACGGGGCTACGACGGGACGCTGCGGGTCCTTGTGCCCGAGGCCCGGGTCTCCCGGCCCTTCGTGACCGCGAGCGCGGCACTTCTCGTGGCCCTGGTGGCCCTCACCCTCGTACTCGAAAGGCTTCTTCCATGAGCGAGCCGAGCGCTCCTCCCGCACCGCCGGGCGATTCCCTGGTGGCTCTGCGCGCGGCTTCGTACGCGTACGAGGACGGGCCCACCGTGCTCGACGGCCTGGACTTCGACATCGTCGAGGGGCGTGCACTGGCGCTCCTTGGACGCAACGGCAGTGGCAAGACCACACTGATGCGGCTGCTCAGTGGTGGACTGCGCCCGGATTCGGGCGAGTTGACCGTCGACGGAAGTCGAGTGACGTACGACCGCAAGGGGTTGACCGGGCTGCGTACGACCGTTCAGCTGGTCGTCCAGGACCCGGACGACCAGCTGTTCGCCGCCTCGGTCGAACAGGACGTGTCCTTCGGCCCGTTGAACCTGGGCCTGCCCGACACGGAGGTCCGCGCACGGGTCGCCGAGGCGCTCGACGCACTGGACATCGACGCCCTGGCCGACCGCCCCACCCATCTGCTCTCCTACGGCCAGCGCAAGCGGACCGCCATCGCCGGTGCGGTGGCGATGCGCCCGCGCGTACTGATCCTCGACGAGCCGACCGCGGGGCTCGACCCCGACGGGCAGGAACGCCTCCTCGCCACCCTGCAACGCCTGCGGGACGCGGGGACGACCGTCGTCATGGCCACCCACGACGTGGACCTGGCGCTGCGCTGGGCGGACGACGCGGCGCTGCTCACCCCCTCGGGGGTGCGCACCGGGCCCGTGGCGCAGTCGCTGGCCCGGCGCGACCTGCTGTCCCAGGCGGGCCTCCACCTGCCGTGGGGGATCGCCGTGCGCGATCTGCTGCACGCGCACGGGCTGCTTGCCGAGGCCGACGACGGGCCGCGCACCCCTGAGGAGTTGGCGATCAGGGCAGCAGCGCCACCAGTGTGACGGTGGTGCCGGTGTCGCCGACCGTGATGTCGAGGCGGTCGGCCAGGGCCTCGGCGAGCCACAGGCCGCGGCCGTTCTCGGCCTCGTCGTCCATGCAGGAGTTCGTGCCGGTGCCGGTGTCGATGCCGGTGCCGTCCAGCGGACGGGCGAGTCCCGGGCCGTTGTCGGTGATGACGCAGCGCAGGCCGTCGTCCGTGTGGTCGAGGTGGACATGGCCCTTGCCGCCGCCGTGCACGATCGCGTTGCTCGCGACTTCGTGCACGGCGAGCACGAAGTCGCCGAGCCGGGGGTCGCAGAGGCCCGCGTTCTCGGCCCTGCGGGTCACCTGATGGCGCAGCCGCGCCAAGTCGCCGATGGTGAAGGGGAGTTCCAGCGGCGGCGGTCGGTCCTGAGCGGGGTCACGGGGGTTCGTCCGGGGGCCGCGGTCGCCCCCGTTGCCGTCGCTGTCGATGCCGCGGTTGAGGATCACTGCGCGGATCACCCTTCAGCCAGGACGAGTTGAGGGACTTCGGCGGCTCGGCAGAGCCGTATCACCTTGCTCTGCGCGGGTCGGACGCGGACCGTGATCCGCTGGTCGCGGGGGAGTCCGCGCGCGAGCCGTACCAGCAGAGCGGCGCTGTGTACGTCGATGAAGCAGAGCTCGGAGAGATCGAGCGCCCCCGGTCGGCCGGGGGCGGTGAGGGCGTGGGTGAGGGCCGTGGCGAACTCCTCGCGCGTGCAGAGGTCGGCATCGCCGGCGATCCGCAACTCGCCGTGGGTGCGGGTGACTTCCAGGGCGCCGAGCCGGTGCAGGACCTTCTTGGGGTGGGCCCGGCGGATGCGGTCCAGGAGGTCGTCGTCGAACCTGCGCCGGTCGTACTCGCAGATGGCCGTGAAGCCGATCTCGGCGAAGAGCGGAGAGAGATCGGTCTCGTAGGCGACCAACAGGTCGTGGTCGACGCCCGGTTCGGCGGCCCAGCCCATGTCGCCGACCACCCGGAGCCCCGAGAAGCCCTTGTGCCGGGCCTGTTCGGTCAGCTCCACCCAGGTACGGGCCCGCTCGACCGCGTCGAAGCCGCTGTCCGGGTCGTAACCCGGCACTTCGTTGATCACGACCAACTGGCCCTCGCAGAAGGCCGATTCGAAGGAGAAGCCGCGGATGCGTAACTGCTCCGCCGCGACGGCCGGGGTGGTCGCCGGGTCGGTGAAGAGCATGACCTGCTCGCCCCGTGAGAGGCCGATGTCGGTGTAGGCGGCGCGGAGCTCCCAGCGGTCTTCGTCGTCGTCGAACCCCAGGCAGGCGTGGTCCCCGGCGTTCATACGGGTGACGGAGACCGTCCGGGTCGCGGAGCTGGCGTCCATGAGGGCAGACCCTAGGGGCGGTGACGGGGCCGTGCCCGTGCTGATCGCAGTTGTCCGAAGTCGTTCCCGTCGGGTTCGGGTCGGTCCGCATGATCAGTACGCGTGATCATTAAGGGCGCCCGGCGTGCACGGGTTCTGCCAACTTGCCCTCGGAGTAAGGACGTTCCCGCAGGACTCCCGCAGGACGTTCCCGCAGATCGAAATCGCGTTGCGGCGCACGATCGGCCGAGGCGATGATCGGCCCATGGCCCCGAATCCCCCCGACGGCCGCGCCGGAATCGACGCCGCCCTGGTGAAGCGCCTGATCGCCGCCCAGTTTCCGCAGTGGAGCGAACTGCCCGTGCGGCCGGTCGAGGTCGACGGCTGGGACAACCGCACCTACCGCCTCGGCGACGCCATGACGGCCCGGCTGCCCACCGCCGCCGGCTACGCCCCCGCGGTCGCCAAGGAGAACCACTGGCTGCCGCGCCTCGCGCCGGGCCTGCCGGTGGCCGTTCCGCCGATCCTGGCCCAGGGCGAACCGGGCGAGGGTTACGCCTTCCCGTGGTCCGTCCGCGGCTGGCTGGACGGCGAGACAGCCGCGCACGACCGCATCGACGACATGGCGCGCTTCGCCGTCTCGGTGGCCGAGTTCATCGTCGCCCTGCAGAGCTGCGACGCCACCGGCGGTCCGGCCGCCGGTGCGCACAGCTGGTGGCGGGGCGCGTCACCGGCGCACTACGACGACGAGACGCGCCGCTGCCTGGCCGCCCTCGAACGCCGGGCCGAGCGCGGAGCCGGCACCGGCGGCGTGGAAACCGGCGGCGTGGACACCGGCGGCGTGGACACCGGCGGCGTGGACATCGGCCGGGCCACCGCCGTCTGGGACGCGGCCCTCGCCGCGGAGTGGCGCGGGGCGCCCGTGTGGTTCCACGGCGACATCGCGTCGGGCAACCTCCTGGTCGCCGACGGCCGGCTGACCGCCGTCATCGACTTCGGCACATCGGGGGTCGGCGACCCGGCCTGCGACCTGGTCATCGCGTGGGGGATGTTCTCGGGCGAAAGCCGGGAGGCCTTCCGGCAGGCGGTCGGCCAGGACGACGACACCTGGGCGCGGGCGCGCGGCTGGTCGCTGTGGAAGACCCTGCTGACGCTGACCGAGTGCATCGACACCGATCCCGTACAGGCCGCCGTGTGCAGGCGCGTGATCGAAGCGGTCCTCGCCGATCACGACCGCTTCGGGGTCGCCCGCGGGTCGCGCCTGTCCTAGGCCGCGGCTGTGGCTGTGGCTGTGGATGTGGCTGCGGCTTTGGCTGTGGCTGTCACAGCGTCACGACCGTGGCCTCCGTCGCCTTGACGCTGGTCCACACCGACGTGCCGTCCGTCAGGCCCAGCTCGGCGGCCGCCTGCGGGGTGATCTCCGCGACGAGGTCGGGCGCCTGGGGCGAGGTGATCAGGAGGCGCAGCCTGCTGCCGCTCGTGGTGATCTCGCGGACGGTGCCGGGCCAGACGTTGCGCGGACTGCCGGTCGGCCTGTCCCGGTGCACCGAGACCGCCTCCGGCGCGATGATCGCCAGTGCGTCGGCGCCCTCGGGGAGCGGATCGGCGACCACGAGGGTGCCGCCGCCGGGCAGTGCGAGGCCGTCGGGGGAGGCCGTGCCGGGCCAGGCGTTGCGGCCCAGCATGCGGGCCACCCAGGTGGAGCGTGGATGCCTGGTGACCTCCGCGGGCGGTGCGTCCTGGACGGCACGGCCCTCGTCGAGGACAAGGACCCGGTCGGCGAGGGACACCGCCTCGACGGGGTCGTGCGTGACGATCAGGCAGACGCCGCCAAAGGTCTCCAGATGCGTACGCAGCGTGTGCCGCACCTGCGCCCGGGTCGTCTGGTCGAGCGCGGCGAGCGGCTCGTCGAGCAGCAGCAGCCGGGGTCGCGCGGCCAACGCCCTTGCCAGCGCGATGCGTTGGGCCTGCCCGCCGGAGACCTGCGCCGGTTTGCGGTGCGCGAGGTGGCCGACGCCGAGCCGGTCGAGCCACTCCTGCGCGGTGCGCCGGGCCTCGGCGCGCGGGACGCCGTGGGCGCGCAGACCGTACGCCGTGTTGGCGAGGGCGTTCAGATGCGGGAACAGGGCGCCGTCCTGCGGGACCCAGGCGACGTGGCGGCGGTGCGGCGGCAGGTCGGTGACGTCGGTGCCGCCGAGGCGGAGTTCGGCGTGGGCGCGCGGTGTGAGGCCGAGGAGTGCGCGCAGCAGGGTGGTCTTGCCTGCGCCGTTGGGGCCCACCACGGCGATGGTGGTGCCGGGTTCGGCGTCCAGCGTCAGCCGGTTGAAGCCGGTGACATCGGCCCGCAGGGACCAGAGCTCAGGGGTGGCCCCGGCCTCGGAAGGCACCTCGTCCGCCGGGTACCCGGGCGCGCCCGCAGCCGTGTCGTCCGGCACCGGCTTCGGCTGCCGTGCGCGGTCACCCGGCAGCCCCGTCCACCGGCCGCGCAGCGCGATCAGTACGGCCATGGCGATGGCGAGCAGAAGGAGCGACACGGACGTCGCGGCCTCGGGGGAGTCCTGGAGCAGCAGATACACCTGGAGGGGCAGCGTCTGCGTGGTGCCCGGCAGGTTCCCGGCGAAGGTGATGGTGGCGCCGAACTCGCCCAGGGCCCGCGCCCAGGTCAGCGCCGCCCCGGCGATGAGCCCGGGGGCGACCATCGGCAGCGTGACGGTGCGGAACACCCGTACCGGAGAGGCCCCCAGGGACGCCGCGGTCTCCTCGTAACGCGGGCGAAGTCCGCCGAGCGCACCCTCCAGGCTGATGACGAGGAACGGCATGGAGACGAACGTCGCCGCGATCACCGCGCCGGAGGTGTGGAACGGCAGCGTGATCCCGAACGCGTCCTCGAGCCACGGTCCGAGCAGCCCGCGCCGCCCGAAGGCGAGCAGCAGCGCGACGCCGCCGACGGTGGGCGGAAGCACCATGGGGAGCAGGACCAGGGAACGGACGATCGCCTTGCCGGGGAAGTCGACCCGGGCGAGCAGCCAGGCCAGCGGCACACCGAGCAGCAGCGAGAGCCCGAGCGCCCAGAACGAGACGACGAGGGAGAGTTGCAGCGCCTGGGTCGTCCCGTCACTGCTCAGATGCGCCCCGAGGTCTCCCCACTCCGTACGGGTGAGGATCCCGAGCAGCGGCAGCATCAGGAACGCGACGGCGAGCAGTGCGGGGACGGCCAGGGCGACGGGGGTGCGAGGGCCAGGGGCGCGGGCGCGGAGGCGTTTCATCGGTGGTCCCTGGTGCTCCCTCGGTGCAGTGGTGCAGTGGTGCAGTGGTGCGACGGGCGGCTACGGCTTCTCGAAGCCCGCGTCCTGAAGGATCTTCTGCGCCTCGGGCGTCGAGAGCCACTTCACGAAGGCCGCGGCGGCCTCGCCGTGCTGCGACGTCTTCAGTGTGGCGGCGGGGTACTCGGCGATCGCGTTCTGCGCGTCGGGGATCTTCACCGCGTCGGTCTTCTTGGTGGAGGTGGCGGCGTCGGTCTTGTAGACGAGACCGGCGTCGGCCTCGCCGAGCTCAACCTTGCTCAGGACCGCGCGGACGTTGGGCTCCTCGGAGACCGGCTTCACGTCGACGTCCTGGGCGTCCAGGATCTGCTTGCTGTAGCGGCCGACCGGGACCTCGGACGCGGCGAGGACGACCTTCAGGCCGGAGTCCGAGAGGTCCTTCAGGGCGGCGACCTTCTTCGGGTTGCCCTCGCCGACCGCGATGACCAGGCGGTTCTTGGCGATGACGGTCGGCTTGCCGGTGTCCGACGTCAGGCCGTCCATGGTCTTGGTGTCGGCGGTGACCAGGGCGTCGGCCGGGGCGCCCTGGTTGACCTGCGCGGCGAGCTCCTGCGATCCGGCGAAGGAGAAGTTCACCTTCGTGCCCGGGTTCTTCTTCTCGTACGCGGCGCCCGCGGTCTCGAACACATCGGTGAGCGAGGAGGCAGCGAGGACGGTCAACTCGGCCTTCGGGGCGGCGTCCTTCGCGGCGCCCGCGTTCTCACTGCCGTCCGTCTTGTCGTCGCTGCCGCAGGCGGAGAGCGGGACGAGCAGGGCGGCCGTCAGCACTGCGGCGGCCGTGCGCCGCACGGCGGGGGTGAGGGCGATGGACATGGCGGGGTGCTCCTTGGGGACGCGGTCGGCGGTGCCGTCCGGGCGGATGGTGGTGGGCCGCGTCGGGAGTCGAGCTCGGGGAGGGGCGACGCCGCAAGGTGGGTCCCGGGGCCGTGGCCCCGGGGAGCGGAGATCAGGTGCGGTCGATGTGCACGCTGGTGGACTTCACGCGGGCGGTGGCCTGCATGCCGACCTCCAGGCCGAGCTCTTCGACGGCCTCCCTGGTCAGGAGGGAGACGAGCCGGTGCGGGCCCGCCTGGATCTCGACCTGGGCCGCGACGTCGCCGAGCTTGACGGCGGTGACGATGCCGGGGAAAGCGTTGCGGGCCGAGGTGTACGAGACGTCGTCCTCGTCACCGCCCGCCTGCCCCTGACCGACCTCCACGGAGAAGGCGGCGAGATCGCGCCCGTCGATGAGCCGACGGCCGCCCTCCTCCCGGTGGGTCGCGACCCGTCCGGCGTCCGCCCAGCGACGTGCGGTGTCGGGGCTGACGCCGAGCAGACGGGCCGCCTGCCCGATGGTGTAGGACTGCATACGCGACACGATAGGCAACCTCACCTGGCATTTACAACACATCTGGGCGAATCTCCATGGCAGATGCCACTCTCCTTGGAGGAAGGCCCGAGAGGCCGCCTCGCCTGGTCGGCGCCCTCTCAGTCGGCCTTGGGCACCGGCTTCTTCACCTCGGGGACCCGCTCCAGCATGATCCCGAAATGCGTCGCGTACGCGGCGAGCACATCGGCGTCCGTGGCCAGCTCTGCGATCTCGCGCTCACCGGCCACCGTGGTGGTGAGGGTGCGGCCGCTGAGGGTGATCCGCCCCGTCTCGGTGAGCAGCGAGCAGACCAGCGACCGGGTGAAGTGGGACAGCGGCGAGGTGCGGTGCCACCAGGCGCCGATCGTGAAGTCGGCCAGGGCGCGCGGGCGGCGTTCGAGGACGTACTGCGGCTTGCCGTCGCGCAGGACGTCCAGATCGCCCTCGGCGGTCTTCCCGCTCTCCTCGCTCCCCTCGCTCTCCTCGCTCCCCTCGGTCTCCTCGACGCGGAAGGTGCCGCCGGGATCCGACTGGTCGCCGCGCTCGCCGAAAGCCAGCGGGAAGTGGCTGTGGGTGCCGAAGCCGACGTCGGCGAGCCAGTCGCCCCCGTCGCTGGTGCGTACGCGCAGGGCCATGTGGTCGTAGGGGATCCCGGGGCGCCCCGACGGCTCGTACACCCGGGCCTGCAACCGCGTCACCTCGAAGCCGAGGGCGGTGAGCAGCGCCGCGAAGGCGCCGTTGAGTTCGTAGCAGAACCCGCCCCGGTGCCGGTCCACGATCTTCGCGACGAGGGCATCGTCGGTGAGTTCGATGTCCTCGCCGAGATGGATGGAGAGGTTCTCGAAGGGGACGGCCCGCAGATGCGCGAGGTGCAGATCGTGCAGGGCCCGCGTGGTCGGCGCGGCCGGGCGCTCGGCGTCGATGCGACGCAGGTAGGCGTCCGTCTGAAGAAAATCCATGGGCCTCAGTCTGCCGGTTCGCATGATGCCCGTGTCCGTCGAGTGCCTTGCCCAGCAGCCGACTTGCCGACTTACGAACTCGACGACTTGCCGACTCGACGAGGCGTCCCCACTGCCCTCCGCCCGTTGAGATAAGGTTAGGCTTAGCTAAGTTGATGTTGTGATGATGGTGTGGTGCGGCGGGCCAGGAAGGCGGGGAACGATGCGGGTCCTCTTCGTGTGCGGATGAGCACGGATGCCGGGGCGAGCGCGGACACGGGCGTGCTCACGGCGGATGTGACGCCCCGCCGGATCGTGGGGCCGACGCCCTGTATCGAGCGAATCGCCGCGCGGCTTGCGGGGCTCGCGGACTCCTCCGGGGGTCTCGATGGGGCCGAGGGCTTTGACGGCTCGGGCGGCTCGGGCGGCTTCGGCGGATCCGGCGGCTTCAGCGCTGAACGCGCCGCCCTGCTCGATGAGTTCTGGGCGGAGGCCGGGCGCCGCGGCACGCCCCTGGTCGAGGCCGTCGACGGCGACCCGGAGCACCGCGCGGTGACGTTCCTGTGGCGCGGCCACCGCGTCACCCGGCAGGTACTGCTGCTCGCCAACCGCATCGGGGACCCGGCCGACCTCGCCGCCTCCCGCCTCAGCCTGCTGCCGGGCACAGACATCTGGTACGTCGGCTACCGGCTGCGCGCCGATCACCGTGGCTCGTACCGCATGGCCGCCGACATCTCGCCCGGTCGGCCGCCCGCCTCCGCCGCGCTCCTCCAGGAGCGGCTGCGCTCCCTGTCCGCGTACGCCGCTCCCGATCCGCTCAACTCCAGCCGGATGCCCGGGCGTTGGCTCGCCCGCGACAGCTCCGTCTTCGCGCTCCCGCAGGCCCCCGCGCAGCCGTGGGCCGAGCCGCGCGCCAAGGCGGCCCGGGGGAGGGTCGAGCGGCACCGGCTGCCCGCGGGTGTGCTCGGTGCCGAGCGCGACGTATGGGTGTATCTGTCGCCGGGCGCCGACACGGCCGATCTGCCGGGCGATCTGCCGGCCGATCTGCCGGTACTCGTGCTGTGCGACGGCGACATGTGGTTCGGGCGGCTCGGCTTCCAGGACACGCTGGACGCCCTCGTCGTCGACGGCGCCCTGCCGCCGCTCGCCGTCCTCGCTCCGGACGCCGTCGACAACGCCACGCGGCAGCGGGAACTCGGCGCCCGCGACGGCTACGTGGGCTTCCTCGCCGACGAGCTGCTGCCCTGGGCCGCGGGTCGCTGGCCGCTGACCACCGACCCCGCGCGCACCGTCGTCGCGGGCCAGAGCCTGGGTGGACTGACTTCTCTGTACGCGGGGTTCCTGCGCCCGGAGCGGTTCGGCAACGTCCTGGCCCAGTCCCCGTCGCTGTGGTGGCGCCCCGGACTTCCGCCGGGCGTTCCCGAGGTGCCGCCGGCGCAGAATCCGTGGCTCATCTCACGCTTCGACGCCGCCGAACGGCGCGCCATCACCGTGCACATCGACGTCGGACTGCACGAGGACACCCTGGTCGACCACACCCGTGGGCTGTACGAGGCACTGCGTTCCCGTGGCTACCCGGTGACCTGGAACGCGTACAACGGCGGTCATGATCACGCCTGTTGGCGCGGCTGCCTCGCCGACGGCCTGGCGTCCTTGCTGGCCCGCTGAACTGCCGTCCGCCGAGCCGCCGCCCAGGCCGCGCGCACCGTTCTCGACGCCGCCACTGGAGCCCTGCCAGACTTGAGCCGCCCGTGTCGCTGTTGGGCTGAACGGGTGAGGTCGCGTAAGAATTGGCCGGTGCAGATACCGAAGGCGAGTCAGGACGGGGTGGGGCGTTGAACAGCCACGACGTCACCGACGAACAGTGGGAAGGGCTCGCCCAGGTCGTACCGCTGCGCAGCCGCAACGAATGGCCTTCCTGGCCCGGTCACCGCGCGCTGCCCGACGCGGAGACCGAGGCGCGAAGGCGCTTCGTCGTCATGCGGGTCAATGTCTTCGCGGACGCCCGCGAGGTCGCCGAGACGGTGATGGCCCAGATCCCGGTCCTGCTCGACCTCACCGGTGCCGAGACGGAAGTCGCCAAGCGCGTCCTGGACTTCAGCAGCGGCGTGGTCCTCGGCCTCGGCTGCGGGATGCACCGGGTCGACAAGAACGTCTTCCTGCTCGCACCGCCCGGCACCGAGGTGCAGGGGCTCGTCGCGGCGGCCCAGTCGTAGGCGTCTCCAGGCATAGTCGTACGGCGTGTTTGCGAGGCATAGGCCGGGCGCATAGCCGCTCCGGTCCGCGGGGGAGGCCGCTCCGGCGGTAATCCCTCATTAGTAGGAAGGTCACCAGGGCGGAACGGTTCGGCGGGCCCACCGCCGCCTACCGTCCGGACATGACTGTGCACCACCCGGGGGCGGCCGCCGGGCCACCGTCGGGCCCGGACCGGAGCTGCGTCACCGAACTCCGGCTCTCCGCCTTCGCCGCGCACCGCGGCGCCGTGCTGCCGCTCGGCCCGCTGACGTTCGTGGCCGGGCCGAGCGGCAGCGGGAAGTCGACGGCGCTCGCTGCGTACGAGGCCCTCGCCCGGCTCGCCGCGGGGGACGAACTCACCGAAGTCTTCGCCGATCCGGTGGCCTGTGTGCCCGACCGGGCCCGGGCCGACGGCCAGCGGCGGCGGGGCTTCCGCATCGGCTGCACGGTGGAGGGGCCCGTCGGAGCGGTGCGGCTGGACCTCGCCGTACAGGCCGAACCCGAACTGCGCGTCGTCGGCGAGCGGCTGACCCGTGGCGGGCTCACCCTGTTCGAGACGGCGCTGCGCGACCCGGGGCGGCGCGCGGTGCAGGCGGCCTGGCACACGGCGGGCCTCTCGCCGGTCACCCGCGGCCCGCTGCCGGACGACCGGCTCGGCACCGCGCTGCTTCCGCTGCGGGTGGCGGGCAAGACGGACGGGCAGCGCCTGGTGCTCGCGGCGGCCGAGCAGGTGGTGGTCGCGCTGCGTTCGGTCTTCCCGTGCGCGCCCGCGCCGCGCCTCATGCGGTTGCCGGTGCCGCCCGGACTCGTCGGCGCGGGGCGCCTGTTGAGCAGTTGCGACAACCTCGCCGAAGTGCTCCTGCGTACGCGTGAGGAGTGCGGCAACCGGCACGCTCGGCTGGTGGAGGTGGTGCGCGCCGGGTGCGCGGGGCCGGTTGCCGATGTCCTCTCGGAGGTGGCGGATGACGGGTCGGTGCGCGCGCTCATCGACCGGGGCGGCGGATTCCGCTCTCCCGTCGGACGGCTCGGTGACGGCGAGTTGAGGTATCTGGCCCTCGCCCTTGTGCTGCTCACCGGCCCCGGAGTGCTGGAGGTCGACCCGGTGGCCGAGGTGCCGTCGGCGTACCAGACCCTCACCGTGCTCGCCGACGGCTTCGACCACTGTCTCGACCAGCGGCAGCGCCGCGCGCTCGCCGAACTCGCGGCGCGCACCTGCGAGCGCGGGCACATCCGCCTGGTGGCGGCGGTGAGCGACGCGTCGTGGGCCGCCGAGGAGGGCGGCGCCTCGGTGGTAGACCTGGAGCCGTGACAGAACTTGATGTAGCGGGACTCCAGCGCAGGCTCGCCCAGTTCGCGGCGGCGCGGCACTGGCAGCCCTTCCATACGCCCAAGAACCTGGCCGCCGCGCTCAGCGTCGAGGCGTCCGAACTGGTCGAGATCTTCCAGTGGTTGACGCCCGACGAGTCGGCGCGGGTGATGGACGACCCGGATTCGGCACACCGGGTGACGGACGAGGTCGCCGACGTGCTCGCCTATCTGCTGCAGTTCTGCGAGGTGTTGGGCATCGACGCGCTGGCGGCCCTTGACGCGAAGATCGACCGGAACGAGCGGCGCTTTCCCGTGAAGGGCACCTAGCCGCTGGATCCGTCACGGTCACGCCGCTGGATCCGCCACAGCCACGTCTCTAGATCCGTCACTCTCCGGAGTGGACGCGCTGTCCACAGTCGATAGCTTGTCCACAGATTTCCGAGATGCTCTGGCTTTTCGTTCCGATGGAAGTCACTCTAGGTAGTGGATAAGGGAGTTCGGGCGACGTGCGGCGAGTGCGCGCGGGATGGATGGGGGTGCGCATGGAGGCGATGCGGCTCATCGAGGCGAGCAGGCACGCTCTGGCGCAGAGCCAGGAACCGCCGGACATCGTGGCGGAGGTGTGGCAGTCCCAGGCCCTGGCACAGGCGATCGGCAGCCGGCTCGCGGTCGCGGGGCCGCCGGAGTTACGGGGGGAGGCGCTCGGCCTGAGTGAGGTCGGCGGCAGGGGCTGCGGGGTCCTGGACGCACCGTCGCTCGGGAGCGAGGGGATACGGGCGGCGCGGCTGACGGGTATCGGCGATGCCCAGCAGGTTCTGCACGGACTCGACGAGCTGCTCGGCGAGGTGGGCATCGCCCTCGTCGGTGTCGCCATGGGCGCGGACGACGAGGGGGTGTACTGGCAGTGCATGGAAGCCATCGACGCCGCCGACGAGTCGAGGGACCGGGTGCTCGAGATGCTGCGCAGGCTCGCGGTGCGCGAACAGAGCCTGCCCGAGCCCGACTCGGCGGCGGGGTCGTCATGACCCGGGGTGCGTCACACGGAGCGGTGGTCTTCGCCGGCCGGTGGGTTGCCGCCAGGGGGCCCAGGGGGCATGGTCCCGGTCGACGTGGACTGCTGGAGGTCGGCGTCGAGCTGGGTCAGATCGGCGTTGAGCGCTGCCATCAGCTCCTCCATCTGCTGCAACAGGCCCTTGGGTGCGCCCTGTTGCTCGGGCACGGACGGTTCGCGCGCGGCCTCCTGCTCGGGTACGGCTTCGTGGGACATGACGGCCTCCTCGGCCCTCGCCCCTCCGGTGCGGAAGGGCAGTTGGTGCGGGCGACGCGCCGGCAGCGACCGCCGGTGCGGGTGCCGGGCGGTCCGGCTCCGCCCGAGCCAACGATCACGTGCGGCGGCGGGTCACTGGGGAGGGCGCCCGGCGGATTCCGGGTTGACGGATTTTCACCCGGCCGGGGCGGGGGAGGACCGGCGGGACCGGTGGAGTTGACGGACGTTCGAGCGGGCCTGGGCCTGTGCGGTCCTGCGGTTCAGGCCCGCCCGGATACGCCGTGAGGTGGCGGCAGGTCGCTCAGGCCAGCTGCGGCATGACCTGCGAGGAGATCAGCTCCAGGTGGTCCAGGTCGTCGAGGTCGAGCATCTGCAGATACATGCGCTGCGAGCCGACGGCGCGGTAGGCGGAGATCTTCTCGACGACCTCCGCGGGCGACCCGGCGAGCCCATTCGCCTTCAGGTCCTCCACCTCGCGGCCGATGGCGGCAGCGCGGCGCTTCACCTCCGCGTCCGTCTTGCCGACGCAGGCCACCAGGGCGTTGGAGTAGGTGAGGTCGTCGGCCTTGCGGCCGTGCTCGTCGGCGGCGGCGCGCACCCGCTTGAACTGCTGCTCGGTATCGGTAAGAGAGGCAAAGGGAATGTTGAACTCAGTCGCGTACTGCGCCGCGAGGGCCGGCGTCCGCTTGGCGCCGTGGCCGCCGATGAGGACGGGCACCTTCGACTGCGCGGGCTTGGGAAGGGCGGGGGAATCGGAGAGTTGGTAGTACGTGCCGTCGAAGGAGAAGCGGTCGCCGACCGGCGTCTCCCACAGGCCCGTCACAATGGCGAGTTGCTCCTCCAGGCGCCCGAACTTCTCCTTCGGGAAGGGGATTCCGTAGGCGGTGTGCTCCGCCTCGTACCACCCCGAGCCGAGGCCCAGTTCGATGCGGCCGCCCGACATCTGGTCGACCTGCGCGACCTGGATCGCGAGGACGCCGGGCAGCCGGAAGGTGCCTGCGGTCATCAGCGTGCCAAGGCGGATCCGCCGGGTCTCACGGGCGAGTCCGGCGAGGGTGATCCAGGCGTCCGTGGGGCCGGGCAGACCGTCGGAGGAGCCCATGACGAGATAGTGGTCGGAGCGGAAGAAGGCGCTGTAGCCGAGGTCTTCGGTGGCCTTGGCGACGCGGAGCAGCGTCTCGTAGGTCGCACCCTGCTGCGGTTCGGTGAAGATTCGAAGGTCCATAAAGCCATCTTGCCCGGATACGGGATCCGGTTTCAGTCTTGGACCATTCGTGTTGCCGCCGCCGGCAGTGGCACGGTAAGTGCCACTGCCGACGGCGCTGTTGGCGGGCGGAGCCTCACAGCCTCGGGTCGACCGGCTCCGACTCCAGGGCCAGGACGGCGAAGACCGCCTCGTGGACGCGCCACAGCGGCTCCCCGTCGGCGAGCCGGTCCAGGGCCTCGAGGCCGAGGGCGTACTCGCGCAGGGCGAGCGAGCGCTTGTGGTTCAGGAAGCGCTGCCGCAGCCGGTCCAGGTTGTCCGGCCGTGTGTACTCGGGACCGTAGATGATCCGCAGGTACTCGCGGCCGCGCACCTTGATGCCGGGCTGGACGAGTCGGCCCTTGCCGTCGCGCACGAGCGCCTGGAGCGGCTTGACGACCATGCCCTCGCCGCCGCGGCTGGTCATCTCGAGCCACCAGTCGATGCCGGACCGGACCGATGCCTCGTCGCCGGTGTCGACGACGAGACGGCGGGTGGTCTGGAGCAGACCGGTCGGGTCGTGCTCGACGAGGCGGTCGAGCCAGGCGAGCTGTTCGTCGTGCGGTACGGCCGCCAGGGAGCGGCCCTGGACAGCGAGCAGCTGAAACGGCGCGATGCGTACGCCGTCCAGGCCGTCCGTCGGCCAGCAGTAGCGGCGGTAGGCCTCGGTGAACGCGGCCGCGTCGGTGGCCCGGTCCCGCTGCTTGGCGAGCAGGTCCCCGACGTCGATGCCGCGGGCGGCGGTCGCCTCCAGGGCGGCGAGGGCACTGGGCAAGACGGCGCGGGACGCGGCGCCCACGGCGGCGTACTGCTTGCGCAGCAGGCCGGACGCCTTGAGGGACCAGGGCATCAGCTCGGCGTCGAGCAGCAGCCAGTCGGTGTCGAGCTCCTCCCAGAGCCCGGCCTCGGCGACGGCGGCGCGCAGTCGGCCGAGGATCTCCTCGGTGACGGACGCATCGTCGAAGAAGGGGCGTCCGGTGCGGGTGTGGAGCGCGCCGGTCGGGCCCTCGGCGCCGAAGCGTTCGCGCGCCACGTCCGCGTCGCGGCAGACCAGGGCGACCGCTCGCGAGCCCATGTGCTTCTCCTCGCACACGACCTTCGCGACGCCGTCCGCCTGGTACTGGGCGAAGGCCTCGGCCGGGTGCTCCAAGTAGCCGTCGACCCGGGACGTAGCGGTCGGGGCCATGGTGGGCGGGAGGTAGGCGAGCAGCCGGGGGTCCACCGCGAAGCGGCTCATGACCTCCAGGGCGGCCGCGGCGTTCTCCTCGCGCACGGCGACGCGGCCGGAGTGCCGGGTCTCCACGGTCCGGCGGCCGCTGACGTCGGCGAGGTCGAGGGGGCGTCCCTCGTGGCCGCCGGGTGCCTCGGTGGCCAGGGGCCGGGTGGGCTCGTACCAGACCTGCTCGGCGGGTACGTCGACGAGTTCACGCTCCGGCCAGCGCAGTGCGGTCATCCTGCCGCCGAAGACGGCGCCGGTGTCCAGGCAGATGGTGTTGTTGATCCAGCTGGTGTTCGGCACGGGCGTGTGGCCGTAGACGACCGTCGCCCGGCCCCGGTACTCCTCGGCCCACGGGTAGCGCACGGGCAGGCCGAACTCGTCGGTCTCGCCGGTGGTGTCCCCGTACAGGGCGTGCGAGCGGACCCGGCCCGAGGTGCGGCCGTGGTACTTCTCGGGCAGGCCGGCGTGGCAGACGACGAGCTTGCCGCCGTCGAGGACGTAGTGGCTGACGAGTCCGTCGATGAACTCTCGCACCCGCTCCCGGAAGTCCGGGTCCTTGGCGTCCTCCTTCTCCAACTGCTCGATGGTCTCGGCGAGGCCGTGGGTGTGCTGGACGCCCCGGCCCTTGAGGTAGCGGCCGAGCTTGTTCTCGTGGTTGCCGGGCACGCACAGGGCGTTGCCTGCGGCGACCATCGACATGACACGGCGCAGGACGCCGGGGCTGTCGGGGCCGCGGTCGACGAGGTCGCCGACGAAGACGGCCGTGCGGCCATCGGGGTGCGCCCCGTCGACGTACCCCAGCTTGGCGAGCAGGGTCTCCAGCTCGGAGCTGCAGCCGTGAATGTCGCCGATGATGTCGAAAGGACCGGTCAGGTGGGTGAGGTCGTTGTACCGCTTCTCCAGGACGACTTCGGCGTTCTCCACCTCATCGACGCTGCGCAGCACATGCACCTTGCGGAAGCCCTCGCGCTCCAGACCGCGCAGCGAACGGCGCAGCTCGCGGCGGTGGCGTGAGATGACATGGCGGGGCATGCCGGCCCGGTCGGGGCGCGCGGCGTTGCGCTCGGCGCAGATGTCCTCGGGCAGGTCGAGGACGATCGCGATCGGCAGCACGTCGTACTGCCGGGCCAGCTGGACGAGCTGCTTGCGGCTCTCGGCCTGCACATTGGTCGCGTCGACCACGGTGAGGCGTCCGGCGGCGAGGCGCTTGCCCGCGATGTAGTGCAGGACGTCGAAGGCGTCCCGGCTCGCGCTCTGGTCGTTCTCGTCGTCGGCGACGAGCCCGCGGCAGAAGTCCGAGGAGATCACCTCGGTCGCCTTGAACTGCCGGTGCGCGAACGTGGACTTGCCGGATCCGGTGGCGCCGACGAGGACCACGAGGGAGAGGTCGGTCACCGGGAGAGTGCGCTTCGTGCTGGCACCCGTGCTGGTTTCGGTACTGGTCATGCGGCCTTCGCCTCCTTCGCGGTCTGCTTGTCGTTGGTGTTGCTTGTGTTGTCGTTGGTGTTGCTTGTGTCGGCGATCATCGTGAACACGGCCATCTGGGTGGGCGGCCCCACCTCGGGGTCGTCGGGCCCGACGGGGGCGAACTCCACCTCGTATCCGTGCCGTTCGGCGACCTCGCCCGCCCAGGTGCGGAATTCCTCGCGCGTCCACTCGAAGCGGTGGTCGCCGTGGCGCACATGCCCGGCGGGGAGCGTCTCCCAGCGGACGTTGTACTCGACGTTGGGCGTCGTCACGAGCACGGTCCGAGGCCTGGCGGATCCGAACACGGCGTACTCCAGGGCGGGGAGACGGGGCAGGTCGAGGTGTTCGATCACCTCGCTCAACACAGCGGCGTCGTACCCCTTGAGCCGCTTGTCGGTGTAGGCGAGCGAGCCCTGCACAAGCCGCACGCGGTCCGCCTGGCGCTCGCCCATCCGCTCGATCCGCAGCCGGCGCGCGGCGATGGTCAGCGCCCGCACGGAGACGTCGACGCCGACGATCTCGGTGAACCGCACGTCCTTCAGGAGCTCGTGCACCAACTGCCCCTGCCCGCAGCCGAGATCGAGCACCCGGCCCGCCCCGGCGGCGCGCAGGGCTTCGACGATCGCCGTGCGCCGCTGGACCGCGAGCGGCACCGGCTTCTCCTCGGTGTCCGTCGTCTCGTCGACCGCGTTGTCGATCTCCTCGACCTCGCTGTCGTCGGCCTCCGCGAGCCGCACCAGCTCCAGGGCCTCCATCGCCTGCCGGGTCAGACCCCAGCGGCGCGACAGATAGCGGCTGGTGATCAGCTTCTGCTCGGGGTGCTCGGCCAGCCATCCCTCGCCCGCCCGCAGCAGCTTGTCGACCTCGTCGGGCGCCACCCAGTAGTGCTTGGCGTCGTCGAGGACCGGCAGCAGCACATACAGCTGCCGCAGCGCGTCGGCGAGCCGCAACTCGCCCTCCAGGACAAGGCGTATGTAACGCGAGTCGCCCCACTCGGGGAACTGCTCGTCGAGGGCGACCGGTTCGGCGCTCACGCTGTCCCAGCCAAGGGGACCGAACAGCTTGTGCACCAGATCGGCGCCGCCGCGCGCGGGCAGCGCGGGCACCTCGATACGCAACGGCATGGGGGCCGCGGCCCGTTCGGGGCGCGCGTTGCACACCCCGCGCAGCGCGCTCTTGAAGACCGTGCTCATCGCGACGGAGAGCAGCGAGGACGCGGCGTACGGCCGGTCGTTGACGTACTGCGCGAGTGCCGCGTCCGCCGCGCCGCCGCGCCCCTTGCCCTTGCCGCGGCGCACGAGCGCCACGGGGTCCACCTCGAGCAGCAGCGCCGCGGTGCAGCGCTCGGCGGTCGCCTCGGGGTAGAGGACGTGCGCCGTGCCGTGCGATGTGGAGAAACGCTGCGCGTTGTCGGGATGCTTGTGCAGCAGGAACCCGAGGTCGGTCGCGGGGCGTTCAGGGGTGCCGGTGGTACTGATGGTCAGGAACACGGTGGGTCCTCGAAACGGGATCTGAGCTGGGGACACGCCGTCCCTCGGGCGCGCCTCTACAACGTACAGCGAACACCGGATGCACAGTCAGGGATTTTTCTCCGCCGGCCTCGCCCACCGTCGGCCGTCCTCGGTGTCGGTGAAGAAGAGGAACTGCTTCGGATCCTCGCGCGTCAGTGCGCCCTTGAGAGCGGCGCGGATGATCCTGCGTACGAGGCGGGGTTCCTTCGCGGCGATGACCTGGGCGTCGAGCCGCCTGACGCACCGACTCCGCGGTTGTCGAAGGCGATCACTCGGCGGCGGGCGGCGAGCCCGTCGACGGCATCGCCCGGCTGTGCACGATGCTCGGCGCACTCGTCCTGGCCCGGGCCACCAAGGACTCCCCGCCCTCCGCCTCTGCACAGGCGTCCGTCAGTACTGCCCCCACTCCAGCTCGAACTGCGCCGGGGGCTCACCCTGTAGTGCCTGGCTCATGTAGTCCGTCCAGATCTGCCCGGCGCGCTTCTCGCCGTCCGCGGCCAGGCGGGCCTGTTTGCCGCTCTTGGGGTCCTCGCCGAACAGGCCGACGGCGGTGAGGAGTTGGGGTGTGTAGCCGATGTGCCAGGCCGCCTTGTCGTCGTCGGATGCGCCCGAGACGCCCGCCACGGGCTGCTGGACGGTGGCCGCTGAGCGGGGGGCGGAGTCGGAGGCGGTGCCCTGGGCGGCCAACAGCCCGTCGAAGTCCGTCTGCAGGTCGGCGGTGACGGTGTCGGCGGTGGTGCGGGAGACCGTCTGCCCGCCCACCGGGCTGCGCAGGTCGGCGTGTTCGTCGTCGCGGTGGGCGGACTTCACGATCGACGGGGTGACCTTCTTGCCGTGGTGGGCGAGGGTGGCGTAGACACCGGCGAGTTCGAGCGGGCTGGTGCCGAGCAGGCCGAGGGACATCGCCTCGGGGTCGTCGAAGTCGCCGGCGTGCGGGTCGATGCCGAGGTCCACAGCGGTCTTCTCGACCCCGGCGAAGGGTTCTCGGGAGGGCGAATCGGGACGGTCCGCGTGATGCTCCATCTTGCCCGCGCTGACGACCGGCAGGAAGGCGGGGCCCGTCTGGTAGTCGGAGCGTGTGGCGTTGTTGAGGTAGTGCTTGGTGTAGTCGCGGCCGCCGTACAGGGCGACGATGCGGCCGTCCCTGGGGTCGACCGACACCGCGCCGGACTGGGTGCCGGGCCCGCGCGGGCCCGCGTCGACGGCTGTTCCCAGGGCCCGTTGCCGCTTCCGGTCGATGTTGAGCGTGATGGTCCAGCCGCCCGCCGCGAGCTGCTGCTCGCTGATGCCGGTGGCGGCCAGTTCGCGGTTGGCGACGTCGACCAGATAGCCCGCCTGTCCGTCGAGGCCGGGGGTGGGCCGGGGCTCCCTGGGTGCGGGGAAGCGCATCCGCTTCCGCTCGGCCTTGTCGAGCCAGCCCTGGCCGACCATGTTGTCCAGTACGTAGTTCCAGCGGGCCTTGACCAGCCGCCGGGCGGTGGGCCCGGCCACCGCCCAGTCGTACTGGCTGGGGGCCTGCAGCAGTGCCGCGAGGTACGCGCCCTGCTCGACGGTCAGGTCCGAGACGTCCGTGTCGTAGTACGCGCGGGCCGCCGCCTGGATGCCGTACGCGACGCGGCCGAAGTAGCTGGTGTTGAGATACCCGGCGAGGATGTCGTCCTTGGACTCGCGCCGGTCGACCTTGAGCGAGATGACCATCTCCTTCACCTTGCGGGTGAGGGTCTGCTCCTGGCTGAGGTAGTAGTTCTTGACGTACTGCTGGGTGATCGTCGAGCCGCCTTGGGTGCCTCCGCCGGACACCGTGCTGAGCAGGCCCCGGGTGAGCCCGGCAGGGTCGATGCCGGAGTCCTCGTAGAACGACTTGTTCTCGGCCGCGACGAAGGCGTGCCGGACAGGCTTCGACACCCGGCTGATGGGGACGGACTCGCGGTTGACGTCGCCGGTGCGGGCCAGCAGGGTGCCGTCGCTGTACAGGTAGACGTTGCTCTCCGCCTTGGCCTGCGCGTTGCCCTGCGGGACGTCGATGGCGAAGTACAGGACGGTGAAGCCGCCCACGACGAGCAGGACGAAGGAGAGCGCCGTTATCAGGATCCTCTTCCAGCTGAAGAGGCGGCGGAGGCGGCTCTTGGGGCGGACGGTCGCGTGCCGGCGCCTACGGCCGGCGGCGGTTTCGCCAGCCGCCACCTCCGCCTCCTCCGCGTCCCGTGGCTCTCGTTTTGCCTGCCTGATACGCATGACGGCATCTTCGGCAGAGAAGATCTTGGGCGGCTCAAAGCGGGGTGTCGGCCGAGGCGCGGGGTTGTATCAGCTGTGTATCGGCCGCGGCTCGGATCCGGCGGGAAGGCGGAGGGTGGCGACGGCTCCGCCGTCCGGCGCGTTGCCGAACTCAAGGGTGGCGCCGATCACTTCGGCCTGGCCACGGGCGATGGTCAGCCCCAGACCGTGGCCCCGGCCGCGCTCGCGGACGCCGGTGCGGAACCGCTGCGGGCCGTCATCGAGGAGTTCATCGGGGTAGCCGCCGCCGTGGTCGCGTACGGTCACGGTCCTGCCGTCCGCGGCCACGGTGACCTCGACCGGGGGGTGGCCGTGGCGGTGCGCGTTGACGAGCAGGTTGGCCACGATGCGCTCGAGCCGCCGCGGGTCGGTCCAGACCGTGGCACGCTCCGGCGCGGCGTCCACCCGCACGCTCGCGGGCAGCTCCGTACGGGCTATCGCCGCCTCGACCAGCGGTGCCACCGGGCACGGCGACGGGTCGGCCTGCTCGGCGCCCGCGTCGAGCCGGGAGATCTCCAACAGGTCCTCGACGAGGGTGCTCAGGACCCGGATCCGGTCCCGTACGTACCCCACGGCCTCGTCGTCGTCGGGCAGCAGTTCCGCCGCGGTGACCAGGCCCATGAGCGGGGTGCGCAGCTCGTGCGCGACGTCGGCGGTGAAGCGCTGCTCGGCGCGGAGCCGCTCCTGCAGCGCGGAAGCCATCGAGTCCACGGCACCGGAGATCTCGGCGATCTCGTCGCGCGGCCGCGGCCGGGAGGCGATCCGGGCGTCCAGGTCGCCCGCGGCGATCCGGCGCGCGGTGCCCGCGGCCATCCGAAGGCGGCGGCTCATCCGCCCCGCGGTGAGCACCCCGAGCGGAAGCACCACGGCGGTGACGACAAGACCGGCGAGCACGATGTTGGTGTCCAGGGCGCTGATGTTGCGCATGCTGGCCGACATGTCGATGTGTACGGAGAGGACCCGGCCGCCCGCGGGCCGGGCGGCCCACATCGCGGGTCCGCCGGGGCCGCCGGTGAACTCGGTACCCTGCCGCCCCTTGTGGACGAGCCGCCGCAATCCCGCGGGCAGGTCGCGGGCGTCGAGCGCGGCGCCGGACCCCTGAACGACTCCGGTGCGGGCGTAGGTGACGGCGGCCCTGTCGAGGGTGGTGCTCGCGGCGTCGCGGGCCTGGGACAGCTCCCGCGCACGGGACGCGTTGTGCACGAGCACGCCGACGGCCGCGGCCACGGTGCAGATGGCAGCGGCCACGAGTGCGACGATCCGCCAGCGCAATGCCATGGTCAGCGCCGCAGCTTGTAGCCGAAGCCGCGGACCGTCTCGATCCGTTCGGCGCCGATCTTGGCGCGCAGCCGCTGCACGTGCAGGTCGACCACGCGGGTGTCGCCGTGCCAGGCGTGGTCCCACACCCGGCTGAGAAGGGTCCGGCGCTCAAGGACGACGCCGGGCGATGCGGCGAACTCCAGGAGCATCCGCAGCTCGGTCGGGGTCAGCGCGAGCGGCTCCCCGGCCCGCCGCACCTCCATGCCCTTCGTGTCGATGGTCAGCTCACCGAAGACCAGGACGACGTCCGGGGTGTCGGCGGCCTCCGGAAGGCCCGCGGTGGCGGGGCAGAAGGAGGAGCGGCGCAGCAGGGAACGTATCCGGGCCACCAGCACGGCGCTCTCGATGGGCTTCACGACGTAGTCGTCGGCGCCCGCCTCAAGTCCCGAGACCACGTCGAGGGAGTCGCCGCGCGCGGACATCATCAGGATGGGCGCGAGGCTGAGTTCGCGGACCCGGCGGCAGAGACCGATGCCGTCGAGCTCGGGGAGCATCACGTCGAGGAGGAGCAGGTCGGGTTGGCTCTCGCGGAAGATCTCAAGCCCGGTCAGGCCATCGGCGGCCGTGGAGACGGTGAAGCCGTAGCGCTCCAGCACCATCCGCACGGTGTTGCGGATGACCTCGTCGTCCTCGACCAGGAGGAGGTGGGCCTCGGCCGCGGGGCGGGGCGCGGGCCGCGTCGGTGAAGCTGAGTGGGGGGTCGTCATGGCGTGGGCCTCGGGTCGGGTCTCGCGGGGCGCTGCGGGTCGGGGCCGGCGCTGGGAGTGGCCGTGGGGCGCTGCGGTTCGGGGGCGATGCTGGGGCTTGCGGCGGGGCGGCCGGGCTCGTCGTCCTGCAGGTACGGCGCCATTCCCTTCCCGTTCCATCGGTAGCGGGTGATGTACTCGCCGGATGCGCCGGCCCAGGTCAGCACGAGGTCCCGGCCGAGCGTCTCGCCGGTGAGCCCCAGCTGGCCGTACGAGACGAGGATGGGCCGGACGGTGTGGCCGGTGGCCCGGTAGACCACGACGACGGTGCTTGCGGTGCCCGGATCGTCGACGGCCACGACGAGTTCGTCGGCGCCGTCCCCGGTGAGGTCACGGTAGGCGGGGGTGCGGATGCCGCACTTCGCTCCCGGACAGGCCTTCGGCATGACGCTCACCACCCCGGGCACGTTGGGGTCGTGCGAAAGCAGCTTCTCCAGGGGCACCTTCCGCAGGCCTCCCGCGGGCACCGACACTCCCTTGACGGGGAGGTAGGGCTTGGTGGGGCCGGGGTCCAGGCCATTGCCCTCGGACGGAGGCGACGTGTAGTCCGGCCACAGCGGCGATGAGCTGACCGGCGCCGAGAGGCTCGGCGCGACGCCCCTGTCCTCGACCCCGCCGTTCTGCGCGGCGCATCCGGTCAGCGCGGCGACTCCGGCCACTCCGGCGACGACGACGGCCACGGCCGCACGGACCGCGGCTCGTTGCGGCGCGGGGAACGGGCGGAAGGAGAGTCGCATGGCCCGGCCAGCCTAACGGGAGCCGGAGCGGGGCTGATCGGGAGCTGCGGATGGCGAACTGGAAGAAATCGTCGGGGAAGTGCTGTGCCGGGAGCGGTATGGCCGGTCCTGGTGTCCCGGCCGCCCCGCCGTGGCAGGCTGAGTTCATGACCTTCCGTGTCGACTCCGAGGCCGGGCGGCTGCGCCGCGTGATACTGCACCGCCCTGATCTGGAGCTGAAGCGGCTCACCCCCACCAACAAGGACGCGTTGCTCTTCGACGACGTCCTGTGGGTCCGCAGAGCCCGCCAGGAGCACGACGGATTCGCGGATGTGCTGCGGGACCGTGATGTGACCGTCCACCTCTTCGGCGACCTGCTCACCGAGGCCCTGGACGTACCGGCGGCCCGCCTTCTCGTCCTGGACCGGGTCTTCGACGAGAAGGAGTACGGGCCGCTCGCCACCGACCATCTGCGGGCCGCGTTCGAGACGATGCCCTCCGCCGATCTTGTCGAGGCGCTGGTCGGCGGGATGACCAAGCGGGAGTTCCTGGAGCGGCATCCGGAGCCGACGTCCGTACGCTTCCACTGCATGGATCTGGACGACTTCCTGCTCGGTCCGCTCCCCAACCACCTCTTCACGCGCGACACTTCGGCCTGGATACACGACGGCGTCTCCATCAACGCGATGCGCCTGCCGGCCAGGCAGCGCGAGACCGTGCACTTCGAGGCGATCTACCAGTACCACCCGCTGTTCCGCGCCGAGGACTTCCACATCTGGTCCCAGGGGCAGTCCGACTACCCCTCCACCATCGAGGGAGGCGACGTCCTGGTGATCGGCCAGGGCGCGGTGCTCATCGGGATGAGCGAGCGCACCACCCCGCAGGCCGTCGAGATGCTCGCCCACAAGCTGTTCGCCGCGGGTTCGGCGCAGACGATCGTGGCGCTCGACATGCCGAAGCGGCGCGCGTTCATGCATCTCGACACGGTGATGACGATGGTCGACGGCGACACCTTCACGCAGTACGCGGGGCTCGGCATGCTCCGCTCGTACACCATCGAGCCGGGTGTCGACGGACGCGAGCTGAAGGTCACCGACCATCCGCCCGAGCACATGCACCGGGCGATCGCGGCGGCCCTGGGGCTGAGCCGCATCCGGGTGCTCACCGCCACCCAGGACGTGCACGCGGCCGAGCGCGAGCAGTGGGACGACGGCTGCAACGTCCTCGCGGTCGAGCCGGGTGTCGTGGTCGCGTACGAGCGGAACTCGACCACGAACACCTATCTGCGCAAGGAGGGCATCGAGGTCATCGAGATCCGGGGGAGCGAGCTCGGCCGGGGCCGGGGCGGGCCCCGGTGCATGAGTTGCCCCGTGGAGCGGGATCCCGTCGACTGAGGAGTGAGCGGGGCGGCGGGCCACAGGGAAATCCAGGCCTGTTCCGCAGGGAAATCCAGCCTGTATAGAAATGTGGAGCGTCGTATAGACTTCCAGTGTCCCCCGTACGCGTACCCCTGGAGCGCCCCCATGGCCATCGACCTCACCGGCCGCCACTTCCTCAAGGAGCTGGACTTCACCGCCGAGGAGTTCCGCGGCCTGATCGATCTGGCCGCCGAGCTGAAGGCGGCCAAGAAGGCGGGGACCGAGACCCAGTGTCTGCGCGGCAAGAACATCGCGCTGATCTTCGAGAAGACCTCGACGCGCACGCGCTGCTCCTTCGAGGTCGCCGCCGCCGACCAGGGCGCCTCCACCACGTACCTCGACCCGTCGGGCTCCCAGATCGGGCACAAGGAGTCGGTCAAGGACACCGCCCGGGTGCTCGGCCGGATGTTCGACGGCATCGAGTACCGCGGGGACAGCCAGGACGCCGTCGAGGAGCTCGCCGCCTACGCGGGCGTGCCCGTCTGGAACGGTCTGACCGACGACTGGCACCCCACGCAGATGCTCGCCGACGTGCTCACGATGACCGAGCACAGCAGCAAGCCCCTCACCGGGATCTCCTTCGCCTACCTCGGTGACGCCCGCTTCAACATGGGCAACTCCTACCTCGTCACCGGCGCGCTCCTCGGCATGGACGTACGCATCGTCGCGCCGAAGGCCTACTGGCCCGCCGACGAGATCGTCGCCCGGGCCCGTGAGCTCGCCGAGGCCAGCGGCGCCAGGATCACGCTCAGCGAGGACGTCGCCGAGGGCGTCGCGGGCGCCGACTTCGTCGTGACCGACGTCTGGGTCTCCATGGGCGAGCCCAAGGAGGTCTGGGACGAGCGCATAACGGCACTGGCTCCGTACGCCGTCACGATGGACGTCCTGCGCGCCACGGGCAACGCCGACGTGAAGTTCCTGCACTGCCTGCCCGCCTACCACGACCTGGGCACGAAGGTCGGCCGCGAGATCCACGAGCGGCACGGTCTAAGCTCTCTCGAGGTCACCGACGAGGTCTTCGAGTCGGCGCACTCCGTCGTCTTCGACGAGGCGGAGAACCGGCTCCACACGATCAAGGCGATCCTCGTCGCCACGCTCGCCTGACCTGCTGCTCGATCCAGCGGGGCCGGGGAACACCTTCCCCCGGTCCCGCTTCTTTTGCGGCATCACCCCCGCCGCTTCCAGCACCACCGAAATGAGAACCACCGCATGCGCTCGACCGGCCCGGCAGGGCTCCGCATCAAGTCCCCCGAACTTCTCGTCGCCGAATCGGGCGCAGACCTGGAGGGGCACGGTCTGAAGCGGACCATGGGCCTCTTCCAGCTGGTCTGCTTCGGCGTCGGCGCCATCGTCGGCACCGGCATCTTCGTCGGCCTCTCCGACAGCGTCGCCGAGGCGGGCCCCGCGGTCGCCGTCTCGTATGTCCTCGCGGCCGTGACCTGCATCTTCACCGCGTTCTCGTTCGCTGAGCTCGGCGGCGCGATACCGGTGTCCGGCAGCTCGTACTCCTTCGCGTACGGCTCGCTAGGCGAGCGCACCGCGTTCCTGGTCGGCTGGTGCCTGCTCCTGGAGTACGGCGTCTCCGTCTCGGCCGTGGCGGTCGGCTGGAGCCAGTACCTGAACGAGCTGCTCGACAGCCTCACCGGCCGGCAGCTGCCCGACGCGCTCTCCGCCGGACCGGGCGAGGGCGGCGTCGTGAACCTGCCCGCCATCGTCGTGATCCTGCTCGCCGCGACCCTGCTCGTGCGCGGCATCCGCGAGAGCGCGGGGGCGACGGCCGCGATGGCCGTGCTCAAGATCGGGATCCTGCTGCTCTTCCTGGCGATCGCGTTCACCGCGTTCAAGGACGGCAACCTCACGCCCTTCGCGGGCGCGGGCGTCGCCGGAATCACCTCGGGCGCGTCGCTCGCCTTCTTCTCCTTCATCGGCTTCGACGCGATCACCACAGCCGGCGAAGAGGTCAAGAACCCGCGGCGGAACATCCCGATCGCGATCATGATCTGCATCGGTGTCGTCACCCTGCTGTACGTGGCCGTGGCGCTCGGGGCGATCGGCGCGCTCGGCGGCGACGCGGTCGCCGACAAGCCCGCCGCGCTCTCGCTGGTCGTCGACCACGTCACCGATTCGGCCGTCGGCGGCGGCATCATCGCCTTTGGCGCGGTCGTGGCGATCGCGTCCGTCGTACTCGCCGTGATGTACGGGCAGACCCGCATCCTCATGTCGATGTCCCGGGACGGGCTCGTCCCGCGCGTCTTCGAGCGCGTCTCGCCGAAGACGTCGACGCCCGTCGCCAACACCTGGATCGTCGCGGCGGTCTTCGCCGTCCCCGCCGCCTTCTCGTCGCTGGACGCGGTGGTGAACCTGACGACGATCGGCACGCTGGCGATCATGATCGTGGTGAATGTCGCGGTGATCGCGCTGCGCCGCTCGGCCCCCGGCCTGAAGCGCACCTTCCGGGTGCCGCTGTACCCCGTGAGCCCGGTGCTCGGCGTGGGTTTCTGCCTCTATCTGATCTGGGGCACGGGCTGGACGACGTGGGTGCAGTTCGCCGTGTTCCTCGTGGTGGGCGCTCTGGTGTACGCGCTGTACGGCCGCGGGCACTCGCGGCTCGGCAGGGCGGCCGCACAGGCAGAGGCCGATGCTGAGACCGAGGCCGAGGTGCCTACGCCGCAGGCAGTGTGAACCAGACCGCCTTGCCGGAGTCGGTGGGGCGGTGTCCGCAGGACGAGCTGAGGGTGCGGATCAGGAGCAGTCCGCGCCCGTGCTCCTGCCAGGGGTCCGGCTCCGAGTTCGGCGCGGGGGCCGTGAGGTCGCCGGGCGGCTGCGGGTTGGAGTCGTGCACCTCGACCTGGCAGCCGTTCGGAAGCAGCTCGATGACGAGCTCTATGGGGGCATCCCCCGCCGTGTGCTCCACCGCGTTGGCCACCAGCTCCGCCGTGAGCAGCTCCGCGGTGTCGGTGTCCGCGGCCGACTCGATCTCCGCGAGGGCCGTACGCACCAGCGCGCGGGCAATCGGCACGGCTGCCGTGGTGTGCGGCAGCGCGATGCGCCACGAGGCGGGAGCGGGAGATTCGTGCAAGGCGGGTGGTCCGTTCAGGCAGCAGGAGGTCCTGCTTTCAACCGTACGAATCTTAAGCATTATGACGACAGGGTCGTCGGTCGGGCATATCCGGGACGTCCGACCCTGGGGTTCTCCAGGCGACTCCGAGTGAAAAGACGTGCATTTCGTGACCTTCGTTCCCAGTGGGACGGGAGAGGCGGCGGTCTTATCGCGCACTCATGACGACAGTCACAGATCGGTGATAACTTCGAAGGGTAGCGAACTCCAGCCCCAGGCCGAGGAGGCCGCACCTGATGAGTCCCTTCACCGGATCGGCGCCCCGCACCCCCGACTGGCAGCACCTGCGGTACGAGGTCGACGACGGGGTCGCCACGGTCACGCTCGCCCGCCCCGACAAACTCAACGCACTCACCTTCGGCGCCTACGCCGACCTGCGCGATCTCCTGGCCGAGCTGTCCCGCGACAAATCCGTGCGCGCCCTGGTCCTCGGGGGAGAGGGGCGGGGCTTCTGCTCGGGTGGTGACGTCGACGAGATCATCGGCGCGACCCTCTCCATGGACACCGCGCAGCTGCTCGACTTCAACCGCATGACGGGGCAGGTCGTGCGCGCGATCCGCGAGTGCCCCTTCCCCGTGATCGCCGCCGTGCACGGGGTGGCCGCCGGTGCGGGCGCCGTCCTCGCGCTCGCCGCCGACTTCCGGGTGGCCGACCCCTCGGCACGGTTCTCCTTCCTCTTCACGCGGGTGGGCCTGTCGGGCGGCGACATGGGGGCCGCCTACCTGCTGCCGCGCGTCGTCGGCCTCGGTCACGCGACGCGGCTCCTGATGCTGGGAGAGCCGGTGCGCGCCCCCGAAGCCGAGCGGATCGGCCTGATCAGCGAGCTGACCGACGAGGGCAGGGCCGCCGAGGCCGCAGCGACCCTCGCCCGCCGCCTCGCCGACGGTCCTGCCCTCGCGTACGCACAGACCAAGGCGCTGCTCACCTCGGAACTCGACATGCCCCTCGCGGCGGCCGTCGAGCTGGACGCGGCGACCCAGGCGCTGCTCATGAACGGCGAGGACTACAAGGAATTCCACGCCGCCTTCACCGAGAAGCGCCCGCCGAAGTGGCAGGGGCGATGAGCGTGGGCACGCCGAAGGGCGGCGGGCCGACGCGGACCGAGGCAGCCGCTCATGTCGAGGCACCCAAGCAGGCCGAGGTACCCACGCTCGCCGCAGGGGCCGCGCCCGGGATGCCGGGGAGCTCCGCCGAAGCGCCCACATCGGCCTGGAGGTCCACACCGCCCACACCGCCCACACCGCCCACGCCGCCCGCGGCGCACCGCATCGCCGTCATCGGCGGCGGGCCCGGCGGGCTCTACTCCGCCGCCCTGCTCAAGCGGCTCGACCCGCGGCGCGAGATCACCGTCTGGGAGCGCAACGCCCCCGACGACACCTTCGGCTTCGGAGTAGTCCTCTCCGACGAGACCCTCGGCGGCATCGAGCACGCCGACCCCGTCGTGTACGCCGCGCTGCAGGCCGAGTTCGTCCGCTGGGACGACATCGACATCGTGCACCGGGGCGGCCGCCACACCTCCGGCGGGCACGGCTTCGCGGCCCTCGGCAGGCGCCGCCTCCTGGAGATCCTGCACGAGCGGTGCCGCGACCTCGGCGTCGACCTGCGCTTCCGCTCCGAGGCGCCGCCCGCGGCCGAACTCTCCGCCGCGTACGACCTGGTGATCGCGGCCGACGGCGTGCACAGCCTCACCCGCGATGCGTACGCCGACGTCTTCGCGCCGAGCATCGAGACGCACCGCTGCCGCTACATCTGGCTCGCCGCCGACTTCGCCTTCGACGCCTTCCGCTTCGAGATCGCCGAGACCGAGCACGGCGTGATGCAGCTGCACGGCTATCCCTACGCCTCCGACGCTTCCACGGTCATCGTCGAGATGCGCGAAGAGGTCTGGGAGGCCGCCGGGTTCGCGGAGCTCGACGAGCAGGAGTCGACCGAACGCTGCGCCAAGATCTTCGCCGACGCGCTCGGGGGACGGGCTCTGCGCGGCAACAAGTCCGCCTGGACCACCTTCCGCACCGTCGTCAACAAGCGCTGGTCGCACGGCAATACGGTGCTCATGGGCGACGCCGCCCACACCGCCCACTTCTCCATCGGCTCCGGCACCAAGCTCGCCGTCGAGGACGCCCTCGCACTCGCCGCCTGCCTCCAGGAGCAGCCCGGAATCCCTGAGGCCCTCGCCGCGTACGAGACGGAGCGACGCCCCGTCGTCGAGTCCACGCAGCGCGCCGCCCGCGCGAGCCTGGAGTGGTTCGAGCGGCTTCCCGACTATCTCGACCAGCCGCCGCGGCAGTTCGCGTTCAACCTGCTCACCCGCAGCCGCCGCGTCACCCACGACAATCTGCGGCTGCGCGACGCCCACTTCACCGAGGCCGTCGAGCGCGACTTCGGCTGCCCCGAAGGCACACCGCCGATGTTCACGCCCTTCCGGCTGCGCGATCTGACCCTGCGCAACCGCGTGGTCGTGTCGCCGATGGACATGTACTCCGCCGAGGACGGCGTCCCCGGCGACTTCCACCTCGTCCATCTGGGGGCCAGGGCGCTGGGCGGTGCAGGCCTCGTCATGACCGAGATGGTGTGCGTCAGCGAGCGGGGCCGCATCACGCCGGGCTGCGCCGGGATCTACACCGATGAACAGGCCGACGCCTGGCGGCGGATCACCGACTTCGCGCACGACCAGGCGCCGGGCACCGCGATCGGTGTCCAGTTGGGCCACTCGGGTCGCAAGGGCTCGACGAAGCTGATGTGGGAAGGCATCGACGACCCCCTCGACGACGGCAACTGGCCGCTGGTGGCGCCCTCTTCGCTCCCGTACAAGGAGAACAGCCAACGCCCGCTCGAGCTGGACCGGGCCGGACTCGACGAGATCCGCGAGCAGTTCACCTCCGCCGCGCGACGGGCGGAACACAGCGGCTTCGACCTGCTCGAACTGCACTGCGCGCACGGCTATCTGCTGTCCGGCTTCCTCTCGCCGCTCACCAACCGGCGCACCGACGCGTACGGCGGTTCGCTCACGAACCGGCTGCGCTTCCCCCTCGAAGTCTTCGACGCGATACGGGAGTTGTGGCCTGACGACAAACCAATGACCGTCCGCATCTCCGCCACCGACTGGGCCGACGGAGGCACCACCGCCGAAGAGGCCGTCGAGATCGCCCGCGCCTTCGCCGACCACGGAGCCGACGCGATCGACGTCTCCACCGGCCAGGTCGTCTCCGACGAGCGCCCCGCGTACGGCCGCTCCTACCAGACCCCGTTCGCCGACCGCATCCGCAACGAAACCGGCATCCCCGTCATCACGGTCGGCGCCATCTCCTCCTGGGACGACGTCAACTCCCTGATCCTGGCGGGCCGTACGGACCTGTGCGCTCTGGCGAGGCCACACCTGTACGACCCCCACTGGACGCTGCACGCGGCGGCCGAGCAGGGCTACTCGGGACCGGGCGTCAGCTGGCCGCAGCAGTACCGGGCGGGCAGCCGCCGCCCGCAGACGGGACGTACGGACGCGCCCAAGCCCCGCCTCACGCTGGGGGGTTGACGAACCGCGCCCCCGCCGCCCGAAGCCGCTCGTCGAGCGCCGCGAACACCTCGGCGGACCGCTCGCCCGGCCACCCGTGCGGCAACAGATCGGCCGGCAGGCCCGGATCGGCGTACGGCAGCCGACGCCAGGAGTCCAGGGCAAGGAGATAGTCCCGGTAGGCCGCGTCCGGGGGCGTGTCCGTGCGGCCCTGCCAGGAGCGGAGCACCGGCTCGTGGCGGTCGAGGAATGCCTCGTGCTGCTTGGCGATCGCCGCCAGGTCCCACCACCGGCCCACCGCTTCGGACGTCGGGGCGAAGCCCAGGTGCTCGCCGCGGAACAGGTCGACGTACCCGGCGAGTTGGAGGCGCTCCAGGGTGTGCCGGGTCTCTTCGTAGAGATGCGCCGGGGCGATCCACACCCCCGGAGCGGCCGTCCCGAAGCCGAGCCCGGCAAGCCGGGAGCGCAGCACGTGCCGCTTCTGGCGTTCCGACTCCGGTACGGAGAACACGGCGAGCACCCAGCCGCCGCCCTGCCGCGCGGCCGGGGGATTCGCGTAGATGCGGCGGTCGCCGTCGTCCAGGAGCTGCCGCGCGTCGGGCGAGAGGGCGTACCCCGCGGCGCCCGCCGCCGTCCGCGCGGGCACGAGAAGGCCGCGCCGCTTGAGCCGGGACACGGACGAGCGCACGGACGGGGCGTCCACGCCGACGGGGGCGAGGAGCCTGACCAGCTCGGCGACGGGCACCGGGCCGGGGGCCGCGCGCCCGTAGGCGCCGTAGAAGGTGACGATCAGGGACCGGGGAGTGTGCTGCTCGGACACGTGATCACTCTACGTGCCCGGGCTCCCGCAGCCGGAACCGCTGGAGCTTGCCCGTCGCCGTACGCGGCAGCGAGTCCAGGAAGACGATCTCGCGCGGACACTTGTACGGCACCAGCTCACCCTTCACGAATTCGCGCAGCCGTTCGGGGTCGCGTGCCGTGCCCGCGCGCGCCACGACGTACGCGACGACGATCTGGCCGCGCAGCTCGTCGGGCCGCCCCACCACCGCCGTCTCCTGGACGTCAGGGTGCCGCAGGAGCGCCTCCTCGACCTCCGGGCCCGCGATGTTGTACCCGGCAGAGATGATCATGTCGTCCGCGCGCGCGACGTACCGGAAGTAGCCGTCGGCGTCACGGACGTACGTGTCGCCGGTGACGTTCCAGCCATGACGTACGTACTGCAACTGCCGCTCGTCGCCCAGATACCGGCACCCGACGGGCCCGCGCACGGCGAGCAGCCCCGGCTCGCCGTCCGGTACCGGAGCCCCCGAATCGTCGACCACGCGCGCGTGCCACCCGGGGACGGGCCGCCCTGTGGCGCCGGGCCTGATCTCCTCGTCCGCGGCGGAGATGAAGATGTGCAGGAGCTCGGTGGCGCCGATGCCGTTGATGATGCGGTGCCCGGTGCGCTCGTGCCACGCCTGCCAGGTGGCGGCGGGCAGATTCTCCCCGGCGGAGACGCACCGGCGCAGCGTGGAGATGTCGCACGCGTCCGGCTTGCGCAGCTCGTCGAGCATGGCGCGGTACGCGGTCGGGGCGGTGAAGAGAACGGTGACACCGTGCTCGGCGACGGCGGGCAGCAACTGCTTGGGGCCCGCCTGTTCGAGCAGCAGCGACGAGGCGCCGACCCGCAGCGGGAAGATGACGAGGCCGCCGAGCCCGAAGGTGAAACCGAGCGGCGGACTGCCCGCGAAGACGTCGTCGGGCCCCGGCTTCAGGATATGCCGCGCGAAGGTGTCGGCGATGGCGAGCACATCACGGTGGAAGTGCATGCACCCCTTGGGGCGCCCGGTGGTGCCGGAGGTGAAGGCGATGAGCGCGACGTCGTCGGCGGAGGTGTCGACGGGCTCGTACACATCGGGCTGCCGGCCCGCGCGCGCCAGCAGATCGTCATCGCCTTCACCCCCGAAGGTGGTGACGCTCAGCCCCGGAATCCCGGCCTTGATCAGATCGTCCACGGCGCGGACGTCGCACAGCGCATGGCTGACCTGGGCGATCTCGCACATCGTGGCCAGCTCCTGCGAGCGCTGCTGGGCCAGGACCGTCACCGCGACCGCCCCCGCCTTCATCACGGCGAGCCAACAGGCCGCGAGCCAGGGTGTGGTGGGCCCGCGCAACAGGACGCGATGACCCGGCAGCACGTCGAGCTCGGCCGTCAGGACGTGCGCGATCCGGTCGACGTGCCGCTGCAGCTCGCCGTACGTCCAGGCCTCGCCGGACCCCGAACGGAACGCCGTACGCCCCGCGCCCAGTCGTTCCACCGTACGGTCCAGGAGCTCGGCGCCGCAGTTGAGACGCTGCGGGTAGTGCAGTTCGGGCCGGTCGTGGACGAACGCGGGCCACTGCGCCGGCGGCGGGAGATGGTCGCGGGCGAAGGTGTCGACGTGAGCCGATGGGTGGAGTCGGGGTGCACTCTTGGCGTCCACAGCGGGTCGCCCCCTTGCCGTTCGGGTTGCCGTTCGGGCTTGTGGTGAGCTCGCACAACGAGCGTATCGTGATGGTGACGACAGTCAACGGTCCGCGATAGAGGAGGGGCCCGGCATGACGGCATTCTCGCTCAATCCAGAACAAATCGCCTGGCGTACGGAGCTGCGTGCGCTGGCCGCGGAGCGATTGCGGCCCCTGGCGGAGAAGGGCGAGCCGGGCCGGGTGAACCGTCCACTGGTGGCGGCCCTCGGCGAACTCGGCCTGCTGGACGGCCTGTTCGGCACGGGTGAAGGACCCGCGGGTGACGGACCCGCGCGCGGCGGCGCCCTGGGCCTCTGTCTCCTCCGCGAGTCGCTCGCCCACGCCTGCACGGAGGCGGAGACGGCGCTTGCCCTGCAGGGGCTCGGCGCGCATCCGGTGGCCGAGTACGGGTCGGCGGCCCAGCGGGAGCGGTGGCTCACCCCGGCCCGCGCCGGGCGAGCGGTGGCGGCGTTCGCCCTTTCGGAGCCGGGCGCGGGCTCGGACGCGGCGGCGCTGGCGCTGCGGGCGTCGCGGGACGGGACGTCGTCCTGGCGGCTTACGGGGGAGAAGTGCTGGATCTCGAACGCCCCCGAGGCCGACTTCTACACGGTCTTCGCCCGGACGACCCTGGACGCGGGCGCGCGCGGCGTCACGGCGTTCCTGGTCCCCGCCGACCGGGCGGGTCTTTCGGGCACCCCTCTCGACATGCTCTCCCCGCACCCGATCGGCGCCCTCGCCTTCGACGGCGTACGCGTCACGACCGATGACCTGCTCGGCGAGCCGGACCGTGGCTTCCGCGTCGCGATGACGACGCTGAACCGCTTCCGCCCCAGCGTGGGCGCGTTCGCGGTGGGCATGGCGAGCGCCGCGCTGGACGCGACGCTCGCTCACACGGCTCAACGGGACGCGTTCGGCGGCAAGTTGAGCGATCTGCAGGCGGTGTCGCACCAGGTCGCGGAGATGGCGATGCGGACGGAGGCGGCCCGCCTTATGGTGTACGCGGCTGCGGCGGCGTACGACCGGGGCGAGCCGGACGTGGCTCGCCGCGCGGCGATGGCGAAGCTGCTGGCCACGGAGACGGCGCAGTTCGTGGTGGACGCGGCGGTGCAGTTGCATGGCGCGTGCGCGTTGCGGCGCGGGCATCTGCTGGAGCACCTCTACCGGGAGGTGCGGGCGCCCCGGATTTATGAGGGGGCGAGCGAGGTGCAGCGGGGGATCATCGCGAAGGATTTGTATGCGGGTGCGGCTGCAGACGGGTGACCCATCCCGTCGGTACGTCTTCCAGCCCGGCCGCAGCTCATTTAGCCCGCTGCAGGCGCAACGGACCGCAGACAACCCTCAGCCGCAACGCAAAGGAGTACCCCCGATGCCCCTCCACCGCCTCAACCCCGCCGAACTCTCCCCGCCCACCGGCTTCTCCCACGCCGTCACCGCCACCGGCGGCCGGATCGTCTTCCTCGCGGGACAGACCGCCCTCGACGCCGACGGCAAAATCGTCGGCACCACCCTCCCCGAACAGTTCGAGCAGGCCCTCGCCAACCTGCTAACGGCCCTGCGCCACGCAGGCGGCACCCCCGCCGACCTCGCCCGCGTCACCGTCTACGCCACGGACATCGCCGACTACCGGGAGCAGGCCCACGAACTGGGCCGGATCTGGCGGAGGTTGGCGGGGCGGGACTACCCCGCCATGGCCGTCATCGGTGCGGTCAGGCTCTGGGACGAGCAGTGCATGGTGGAGCTGGACGGGGTCGCGGTCCTCGACTGAGCCGCGCGGGCGCTTAGGGCCTGTCCGATGGGTCCTGCCAGGGGTCGCGACCCCTGGCACGCACTCCCCCAAGCTCTCGGCTTCGCTCGAGCAGGGAGGTGCCCCCTCCCGCGTTGTCGTCGGTTGCCAACGCTCCGCGTTGTCGCCCTCCTCCGCCTTGCAGCTGCACGCACCAGGGCCCGCTCGGCCCTGCTGAATCGGCACCCGGCGCGAAGACCGGCCTGACCCATCGGACAGGCCCTAGTTCGGCCGCGGGAACGACGCCGTCGTGAACGCGGCCTTGTCCCGCGACGACGTGCCGTCCGTGATCCACCAGTGCGTCGGCTCCTCGCCATACAGACCGAAGAGCGTCCCCGTGCCCCAGTTCAGGATCAGCTCCTCCTTGCCGTCGGCGTCGAAGTCGGCGGCGGCGTACGGGCGCGCGTGCCGCCACCGCGCCGGGGTCTTCTTGCCCTTCACTCGGGCGGGCCCTTCCCGGAGCACCTCGGTGCGGTCCCGCTCGCCGTCGATCAGCAGCGCGCCGTCGTCCGTGGCGACGAGGATGCCGTCCTTGCCGTCGCCGTCCGGGTCCGCGGACGTGTAATCGCCGGGCCCGTAGTAGGAGTTGGTGCTCTTCGGGATCTTGTGCGTGACCGGGTCGCCGCCCTTGCCGGGGTAGACCGCGAGCGAGGCGGCCACCTCCGGCTCCTCTCCCGTGCCCGGCTCGTTGTTGCGGCTCCCGTTGTCACCGATGGCCAGATCGCGGACGCCGTCACCGTCGTAGTCGCCGAAGGCCACCGCGTTGCCGTCGCGCAGCTCGACGGGGGTGCGGGAGAGGCCGCTTCCCGCGGCTGCCGGATAGAGGATCCCGCCCGTCTGCTCGCCGTCGTCGCCCTCATGGACGAGGAGACCGGTCGCGCGCGGCTTGCCCGACGGGACGATGTCGTCCGCGGCCAGCCAACTCCCCTTGCCCGTCCGGGAGTCGGTGCGGGCCGGGGCGCCGGAGCGGGTGAACGGGCCGTACAGCAGGGTCACGGACCCGTCCTGCCGCAGAGCCGCGATGTCGTGGTGCCCGTCCCCGTCGAAGTCGCCCCGCACGGGCCCGGTCAGCCCCAGCCCCGCACCCGAGCCGCCGCCCGGTATCTGGAACCGGGTCGACTCCGCCCCGGGCTTCGGCCCGTTCGGCCCGCCCCAGGCCACGCCCGTCAGCTGCTCGGTGTCACTGGAGACGAAGTCGGGGTAGCCGTCGCCGTCGAGGTCGGCGGTGGTGACTCTGCCCGGGTAGTAGTCGTACACCTGATGCGTCGACGGATCGAGCCCCTTGGCGGAGCCGAAGACGACGCCGGTCCGCGGCTCTCCGTTCTTGTCGCGGGACGGCACCGGCAGGAGCAGATCCCGATGCCCGTCCCCGTTGATGTCGTCCGGGTCCTTGGAGCCCTTGCCGCCGGACGGCGGCGGGCCGCCCGCGGACGGAGTCGACACGGGGTTGCCGTCGCGGGACGGCGAGGACGACTTGTCCTTCGTCGCCGTCCCGTCGCCGCAGCCCGCCGCGAAGAGGGCGAGTGCGGCGCATACGACGAGGGCGCGAGTGCCGGGGACGAAGGTGCGGTCTGTCATGCGCCCACCCCAACACCGCGCCCTCGCCCGACTCCAGGCACGGCTGCCGATCGTTGCCCAGTCGTAGCGGGCGACGATCAGCGGGCCCTGCCCTTAAATATCCCGGAACGTCTCGATCTGCGCGCCCACGGAGTTGAGCCGCTCGGCCAGCTCCTCGTACCCGCGATTGATCACGTACACATTGCGCAGGACGGACGTGCCCTCGGCGGCCATCATCGCGAGCAGCACGACCACGGCGGGCCGCAGTGCCGGCGGGCACATCATCTCGGCGGCGCGCCAGCGGGTCGGGCCCTCCACCAGCACACGGTGCGGGTCGAGGAGTTGGAGGCGCCCGCCGAGGCGGTTGAGGTCCGTCAGGTAGATCGCGCGGTTGTCGTAGACCCAGTCGTGGATCAGCGTCTTGCCCTGCGCCGCCGCCGCGATGGCCGCGAAGAAGGGGACGTTGTCGATGTTGAGACCGGGGAACGGCATCGGGTGGATCTTGTCGATCGGCGCCTCCAGCTTGGAGGGGCGGACCGTGAGGTCGATCAGGCGCGTACGGCCGTTGTCGGCGAAGTACTCCGCCGTGCGGTCGTGGTCGAGCCCCATCTCCTCCAGGACCGCGAGCTCGATCTCCAGGAACTCGATCGGGACGCGGTTGACGGTCAGTTCGGACTCCGTGACGACCGCGGCGGCGAGCAGGCTCATCGCCTCGACCGGGTCCTCGGAGGGGGAGTAGTCGACGTCGACGTCGATGGTCGGCACGCCGTGCACGGTGAGGGTCGTGGTGCCGATGCCCTCGACCTTCACGCCGAGCGCCTCCAGGAAGAAGCACAGGTCCTGGACCATGTAGTTCGACGAGGCGTTGCGGATGACGGTCGTGCCTGCGCTGCGTGCCGCGGCGAGCAGCGCGTTCTCGGTCACGGTGTCGCCGCGCTCGGTCAGCACGATCGGACGGTCGGGGGTGACGTCCCGATCGACCTGCGCGTGGTAGAGCCCCTCGGTCGCCGCGATGTCGAGCCCGAAGCGGCGCAGCGCGATCATGTGCGGCTCGATGGTGCGGGTGCCGAGGTCGCAACCGCCCGCGTACGGCAGCTTGAAGTGGTCCATGCGGTGAAGGAGCGGACCCAGGAACATGATGATCGAGCGGGTCCGGATCGCGGCCTCGGCGTCGATCGCCTCCATGTCGAGCTCCGCGGGCGGCACGATCTCCAGGTCGATGCCGTCGTTGATCCAGCGGGTGCGTACGCCGATGGAGCCGAGGACTTCGAGGAGACGGTAGACCTCCTCGATGCGGGCGACCCGGCGAAGCACCGTGCGGCCCTTGTTGAGGAGCGAAGCGCAGAGCAGCGCCACACAGGCGTTCTTGCTCGTCTTGACGTCGATGGAGCCGGAAAGACGGCGCCCACCGACCACCCGCAGGTGCATCGGTCCCGCGTACCCGAGCGACACGATCTCGCTGTCGAGCGCCTCGCCGATCCGCGCGATCATCTCAAGGCTGATGTTCTGGTTGCCCCGCTCGATGCGGTTCACGGCGCTCTGACTTGTGCTGAGCGCCTCGGCGAGCTGCGACTGTGTCCAGCCCCGGTGCTGCCGGGCGTCACGGATGAGCTTGCCGATGCGTACGAGGTAATCGTCTGCCATGCGGGCAGGTTATCTCAGATATGAGATGGCGAACGCGCTGGGGTAGGCCATACGGGAAACGGCCGATTGGGTACGGAAGTTCCCCTTCTGGTGCGTCCTGCGCCTTTCCGGCACGCGCGTCAGCCGCAGCCGCACGAAGCGTGCCGTCCGCCGTGCACCGCGGCCTGCGCGTCGGGCCTGGGTCCCGCCGCCGCCCGCGTCACCCGGGCGGCGGCAGCGCGCCCGGCCGACGATTCGGCATCGTGCACCACTGTGCCCCCGGTCAACGTCAGGCGCACCTCGGCGGAGCTGATATCGGCCACCGGACACCGCGTCACATCCCGGTCAAGCAGCACCAGATCGGCCGACTTGCCCTGCTCGACGGTTCCGGAGAGGTGGTCCATGCGGAGCTGACGCGCGGTGCCGAGCGTGTGCATGAGCAGAGACGACGTACGGCTGATGCCTTCCTGCTCGCGGTAGAGGTCGCCATCGCCCTCGCCTTCCGCTCCGAACCGGTCGACCGCCGTGCGCACCTGGTTCCACACCTGGAGCGGATCGACCGGCCAGTCCGAGCCGCCGGCGAGCCGCGCCCCGTGCCGCTCCAGGCTGCGCGCCGGATACTGCCAACGGTGGCGCTCGGCACCGATGTAGGGCAGGAGCGCCTCCATGGTCCAGGTGCTCGGCGAGGCCCACTGCAACTGCATGCAGGGGATGACACCGAGCTCGGCGAAGCGGGGCAGGTCGGCCGGGTCGACGACCTGGAGGTGGGCGGTGGTGTTGCGGACGTCACGTATCCCGGTCCTGCGCAGGGCGTACGCGTACCCGTCGAGGGAGGTGCGCACGGCGCGGTCGCCGATGGCGTGCGCGTGCATCTGCCAGCCGTCCTTGTTGAAGGCGGCGGTCAGCCGGCCGTAGTCGGCGCCGGACACATACAGTTCACCGCGGTTGTCGGTCGGCTTCCCGTCCTTGTCCAGATAGGGATCGAGCATCGCCGCCGTCTGCGCCGGGTACTCGATGACTCCGTCGAGGAACACCTTGACCGTGCCGAACCGCAGTCCGCGTACGCCGCCGAAGTCGTCCCGCAGCCCTCGCGCGAACGCAAGGGCCGCCGCCGGGTCCTTGGCCAGATCCGAGTCGATCCGCAGCGCCGGGACGATGCGCTGCGGCAACGCGCCGCGTTCGGAGAGCGCCTGATAGAGGCTCAACTCGTTCTCGCCGACGACCGCTTCCATGAAGGTGGTGATCCCGGACGCGGCGGCCTCGGCGAAGGTCTTCTTCGCGGCGGCGATGAGCTGCTCGCGGTCCGGTGCGGGGATGTGCCGGGTCACCAGCGGCTGCGCGTCGTCCTTGAGCACGCCGCTGGGCTTGCCGTCCTTGTCCTTGACGATCTTTCCGCCGGGCGGCTCCGGGGTTGCGGCGGTGATCCCCGCGATGTCGAGAGCCCGCTGGTTGGCCCAGATGTTGTGCCCGTCACCGCCGACCAGGGCGATGGGCCGCCGGGTCGGCAGGGCGTCGAGCATCGAGTGGTGCGGCGATGTGCCGTGCGGCAGCAGACCGACCGGATTCCAGTCCTCCACCACGAGCCACCCGTCCGGCTCCTGGTCGGAGGAGTCCTTCAGAAACCCCGTGAGGGTCTTTTGCAGCTCCTCGACGGTCTGCTCGGCCCCGGCGAGCGAGGGCTTCAGGGATCGGTCGGCGGCGCCCGTCGGGTGCGCGTGCCCGTCGTGGATCCCGCTCATGAGGGTGCCGCCACGCCCGTCCACCACCTGGGTGTCCCGCCCGATGAACCGCTTGAGCGCGGCGTCACGGCCGACGGCAAGGATCTTTCCGTCCCGTCCCACGGCGACGGCCTGCGCGGGGCCGCGCCCCCGAGTACCGCTGAAGACACGGGCGTTGTGCACGACGAGGGCGGCGGAGTGGCGGGGCGTGGGAGCGGCGACGGCGGGTGCACCGACGGCGGTCAGCAGTCCGGCGGACCCGGCGGCGGCGAGCAGCCCGCGCCGGGAGAGGGAGGAGGTGTGCGGAGAGGGCATGGAGACTCCCTGAGTGGCTGGCCCCTCGGGCGCCGATGATGGGCCCGCGGGGTGATCGGGTGGGTGGGCGGGAAAGATCCGCCGCGCAGCGGCGGCACAAAGACTCCGCGAGTAACCCGTTAACCAGAACCACCCACCCGCGACGGATTCCGTAGGATCCCCCGCGTGCAAAGGCCCACCCTCGCCGACATAGCCCGCGCAGCGGAGGTATCGACCGCGACGGTCTCGCACGCCCTGAACGGCACAGGCCGCCTGGGCGAATCGACCCGCCGCCGGGTACGGGCGACCGCCACCGCCCTCGGCTACAGCGCAGCCGCAACGCCCCGCACGCGGACCATCGGCGTAGCCGTGACCACGTATCCGAGAGCCTGGAACTACACGGAGATCGCCTACTTCTCGCGCGCCGTCACGGCGGCCACCTCGGCGGCCCACGCGCGTGGCTACGCGCTGACTGTGCTGCCCGCCGACCGTGCCGCGGACGACTCGTGGCACGGCCTCGCCGTCGATGGCATGCTGATCATGGACAGCCCGCGTGGCGACCCCATGGTCCACGCCCTGCGCGCCCGCGGCATCCCGCTCGTCTTCGACGGCGCCCCCGGCGACCCGCACCCCACGGACCGCTGGGTCGACAATGACCACGTGGCCACCACCCACGAGGTCCTCGACCACCTCACCGCGGCCGGCGCCCGCCGTATCGCCCTGCAGTCCGGCAGCGGCGGCGAGCACTACGCGCGCGTGGTGACCGAGACGTACGAGGCATGGTGCGCGGAGCGCTCACTGCCTCCGCTGGTGGTCCCCTTCGATGAGTACGACGATGAAGGTCATGCCTTCGACGAGGTGCTCGGACGGGAGGTGCTCGGACGGATCGACGCCGTCCATGCCGTCTACGACCCCGGCGGCCGCCAGCTCCTCGCGGCGGCGGCCCGGCACGGCCTGCGGGTCCCGGACGATCTGCTGCTCGTGTGCGCGAGCGAGGATCCGGGGTACGCGGAGACCGAGCCGCCCGTCACGACGGTGACCCTCGACCCGGAACGCACGGCACGCACGGCCGTGTCCCTGCTCGTCGACCTGATCGAAGGAGGGCGGGCCGAAGAAGCGCAGACCGAAGTGCCCGGCCGGGTGCTTGTCCCGGCAGGTCTGAGACCCCGCGCCTCGTCGCGGCGCAGGGTGATGTACTAGAGTTATCTCGACATCGAGATATCTGCCGAGGCGCACCAGAAGCCGCCACTCGGTAAGGGTTACCTAACTAAGCCTTACCTTAGCGGATCGACGAGGAGTCGTGGCGGCAGGATGTGACGGAAACGCGCACATATATGAAGGAGACTGTCGTGTCGGCGAACAGCTTCGACGCCCGCAGCACGCTGCGCGTGGGCGACGAGTCGTACGAGATCTTCAAGCTGGACAAGGTCGAGGGCTCCGCACGCCTTCCCTACAGCCTGAAGGTGTTGCTGGAGAACCTGCTCCGCACCGAGGACGGCGCGAACATCACCGCCGACCACATCCGCGCGCTCGGCAACTGGGACTCCCAGGCGCAGCCGTCGCAGGAGATCCAGTTCACGCCGGCCCGCGTGATCATGCAGGACTTCACCGGCGTGCCCTGCGTCGTGGACCTCGCCACCATGCGTGAGGCCGTGAAGGAGCTCGGCGGCGACCCGGCGAAGATCAACCCGCTGGCCCCGGCCGAGCTGGTCATCGACCACTCCGTGATCGCCGACAAGTTCGGCACCGCCGACGCCTTCGGTCAGAACGTCGAGCTGGAGTACGGCCGCAACAAGGAGCGCTACCAGTTCCTGCGCTGGGGCCAGACCGCCTTCGACGAGTTCAAGGTCGTCCCCCCGGGCACCGGCATCGTCCACCAGGTCAACATCGAGAAGCTGGCGCGTACGGTCATGGTCCGTAACGGCCAGGCCTACCCCGACACCCTGGTCGGCACCGACTCGCACACCACGATGGTCAACGGCCTCGGTGTCCTGGGCTGGGGCGTCGGCGGCATCGAGGCCGAGGCCGCGATGCTCGGCCAGCCGGTCTCCATGCTCATCCCGCGCGTCGTCGGCTTCAAGCTGACCGGCGAGCTGCCGGCCGGCACCACCGCCACCGACCTCGTCCTCACGATCACCGAGATGCTGCGCAAGCACGGCGTCGTCGGCAAGTTCGTCGAGTTCTACGGCGAGGGCGTCGCCGCCACCTCGCTGGCCAACCGCGCCACCATCGGCAACATGTCGCCAGAGTTCGGCTCCACCGCCGCGATCTTCCCGATCGACGACGAGACGCTGAAGTACCTGCGCCTGACGGGCCGTGACGAGCAGCAGGTCGCGCTCGTCGAGGCGTACGCCAAGGAGCAGGGCCTCTGGCTGGACCCGGCCGCCGAGCCGGACTTCTCCGAGAAGCTGGAGCTCGACCTCTCCACGGTCGTCCCCTCCATCGCAGGCCCGAAGCGTCCGCAGGACCGCATCGTCCTCGCCAACGCCGCGCAGCAGTTCGCGGTCGACGTGCGCAACTACGTTGAGGACGACGACGAGGCGGGCAAGGAGTCCTTCCCGGCCTCCGACGCCCCGGTGAACCACCCCAACGGCGCCCCGTCGAAGCCGGTCACCGTCACCGCCCCCGACGGCTCGACGTACGAGATCGACCACGGCGCCGTCACGGTCGCCGCGATCACCTCCTGCACCAACACCTCGAACCCGTACGTGATGGTCGCCGCCGCGCTCGTCGCGAAGAAGGCCGTCGAGAAGGGCCTGACCCGCAAGCCGTGGGTCAAGACCACCCTCGCCCCGGGCTCGAAGGTCGTCACCGACTACTTCGACAAGTCGGGCCTGACCCCGTACCTGGACAAGGTCGGCTTCAACCTCGTCGGCTACGGCTGCACCACCTGCATCGGCAACTCGGGCCCGCTGCCCGAGGAGGTCTCGAAGGCCGTCAACGACCATGACCTGGCCGTGACTTCGGTCCTCTCCGGCAACCGTAACTTCGAGGGCCGCATCAACCCCGACGTCAAGATGAACTACCTGGCGTCCCCGCCGCTGGTCGTCGCGTACGCCATCGCGGGTTCGATGAAGGTGGACATCACCAAGGACGCGCTCGGTGTCGACCAGGACGGCAAGCCCGTCTACCTGAAGGACATCTGGCCGTCCGAGGCCGAGGTGAACGACGTCGTCGCCAACTCCATCGGCGAGGACATGTTCAACAAGTCCTACCAGGACGTCTTCGCGGGCGACGCCCAGTGGCAGGCGCTCTCGATCCCGACCGGCAACACCTTCGAGTGGGACGCCCAGTCGACGTACGTCCGCAAGCCCCCGTACTTCGAGGGCATGGGCATGGAGCCGGCCCCGGTCCAGGACATCTCCGGCGCCCGCGTGCTCGCCAAGCTGGGCGACTCGGTCACCACCGACCACATCTCCCCGGCCGGTGCGATCAAGGCCGACACCCCGGCCGGCAAGTACCTGTCGGAGCACGGCGTCGAGCGCCGCGACTTCAACTCGTACGGTTCCCGTCGCGGTAACCACGAGATCATGATCCGCGGCACGTTCGCCAACATCCGCCTGCGCAACCAGATCGCGCCGGGCACCGAGGGCGGCTTCACCCGCGACTTCACCGTCGAGGGCGGCCCGGTGTCGTTCATCTACGACGCCTCGCAGAACTACCAGGCCGCGGGCATCCCGCTGGTCATCCTGGGCGGCAAGGAGTACGGCTCCGGCTCGTCGCGCGACTGGGCCGCCAAGGGCACCAGCCTGCTCGGCGTGAAGGCCGTCATCACCGAGTCGTACGAGCGCATCCACCGCTCGAACCTCATCGGCATGGGCGTCGTCCCGCTGCAGTTCCCGGAGGGCCAGTCCGCCGACGCCCTCGGCCTGACCGGCGAGGAGACCTTCTCCATCGCGGGCCTCACCGAGCTGAACGAGGGCTCTACGCCTCGGACGGTCAAGGTCACCACCGACACCGGGGTGGAGTTCGACGCGGTTGTCCGCATCGACACTCCCGGTGAGGCGGACTACTACCGCAACGGTGGCATCCTGCAGTATGTGCTGCGCAGCCTGATCCGTAAGTAGCCTTACGGCAGTTGAGGGCCGCACCCCCGTTTTGCTGGGGGTGCGGCCCTCGTGCTTTTTGTCTGCGGCTACGTGGGGGCTTGTCGCGCAGTTCCCCGCGCCCCTGACGGGGCGCTTATCAGCCGCCGCGTCGAACTCTTCCTCGGAGATGAGGAAGGCGTAGTGCTGCAGTGCGATGTCCCACATCGCTCTGTCGAGCTAATTCCCGTGGGCGGTCATCACCGCTGAGGGAGGGTCACCCCTCCTCTACGAGTACTTTGCCGACGCCCGTGCCGCCGAAGCAGCGAGCACTCGACACGTCGGTCGCACCCGGAGCCAGCTTCTTCCAGTCTCCCCATGCGTCCGGCCACATCCCACAGACCACACGGACACGGAAGGACGCCTCGCCCCCAGTGTTGTTGGTGCAGTGCGCGTGTCCCCAGTAGCCGTCGGTGTCCGTGGTGCAGTCGAGAACCCCGGCGGCAGTGGCCAGTGCCTGCTGCGCGGCCGATGCACCCGGCGCGATGGCGAACACCGGCAGCGCGGCGGCCGCCACCGAGGCGAGCTTGAGGGCGAGCCCGGTGAGACGGCGAGGCTTGTTCATGGTGTGCTCTCCTTCTGGATCTCCGTCGCGGTGCACCGGACGTGCCCCGCGATCGGCACTGCTCTGATGTTTCCGAGCCGCCCTCTCACGCCGGTCACTCGATAGTCACTCGACACTCACCTCTCGTGCTGGGATCATTACGCAACGTGACTGGGGCGAGGGTTGCGGAGTTCGAGTACCGGCTTCTTGGGCCGCTTGAAGTGCTGTTCGACGGCAGGCCCGTGGCGATGCGGGCGGCCAAACAGCGGGCCCTCCTTGCGGCGCTCCTGGTGGACGCCAACAAGGTCGTGGCCACCGACACCTTGATCGACAGACTGTGGGACGAGCCGCCGGACGGGGCCCGCAACGCCCTGCAGAACTACGTGCTTCGGCTGCGCCGCACCTTGGGCGGCGGCGCGATCCACACCTGCGCGGGCGGCTATCTCATCGACGTGCCCGACGAGGCCCTGGACCTGCACCGATTCGATGCCCTTGTCGCCCGGGCCCGCGCCGCCGCGACGGCGCAGGCGGCGGAGCGGGCTTCGACGCTCCTCGGTGAGGCGCTGGCGCTGTGGCGCGGGGAGCCGTTCTCTGACGTTCCGTCAGAGTGCCTGCGCCTGGAGGTCGTTCCCGCGCTGAACGAGCGCCGCCTCGGCGCGTTGGAGCTGCGCACCGACGCCGATTTTCAGCTCGGACGGCACACGGACGTACTGCCGCGCCTGCGTGAACTCACCGCCGCCCACCCGCTGCAGGAGCGCTTCTGGGCGCAGCGCATGCTGGCCCTCTACCGCTCGGGCCGGCAGGGCGAAGCCCTGGAGTGCTATCGGACCGTCAGCGCCCTGCTGCAGGACGAGTTGGGCGTCGACCCGGGTCCGGAGTTGTGGCAGCTGCACCAGAGAGTGCTCACCGCGGACCTGTCCCTGACCGCACCGGCGTCGTCGCCGGATGGTCCACGGGCCGAGGGGAACCTGCCCGCCGAGACGACGACGTTCATCGGCCGGGAGAGCATCCTGCGCAGAACGCGGAAGCTGCTTGAGAACGCCCGGCTCGTCACGCTCACCGGTCCCGGCGGAGTCGGCAAGACGCGCCTCGCGCTGCGCACGGCAGCCGAGGCCTCATGGGCGTTCCCGCACGGGGCATGGCTCGCGGACCTGGCGCCGCTGACCGAGCCGCAGCTCCTGGACCGTGCGGTCGCCGATGCGCTGCGCATCCCCGACCAGTCGTTGCGCCCCGGCACGGCGGTGCTCGTCGAGCACCTGCGGGAGCGGCAGCTGCTGCTGGTCCTCGACAACTGCGAGCACGTCGCCGAGGCGGCAGGCCACCTCCTGAGCACGCTCCTTGCCGCGGCCCCGGGCCTGCGGGTCCTTGCCACGAGCCGCCAAGGGCTGCGCGTCCCGGGGGAGTACCTGCTGCCGGTGCCGCCGCTGATGGTCCCTCAAGACCGGGGCGCACCCTCGGCGTTGACGCGCTGTGAGGCCGTACGCCTCCTCGTCGACCGCGCCGAGGCCTGCGCCCCGCACTTCCGGATCACCGCACGCAACGAGGAAGCCGTGGGCCGCCTGTGCCGCCGCCTGGACGGTATTCCTCTGGCCATCGAGCTGGCGGCAGTGCGCCTCGGCGCGCTCTCGGCCGAGGAGATCCTGGAGCGTCTCGACGACCGCTTCCGACTCCTCTCCGACACCGGGGCACGCACCGGCCCTCGGCATCAACGCACCCTGCGCGGCGTCGTCGACTGGAGCCACGACCTGTGCGACGAGCGCGAAAGGAGCCTGTGGGCAGGGGTGTCGGTGTTCTCCGGCGGCTTCGACCTGGCGGCGGCCGAGGCGGTGTGCCCGGGCGAGGGTATGACCCGCGAGGACATCGTGGACGTCCTCGCCGCGCTGGCACACAAGTCGGTGCTCACCGTCGACACCACCGGCCCCCGGGCCCGGTACCGCATGCTGGAGACCCTGCGCCAGTACGGGCAGTGCAGGCTCAGGGAGCTCGGCCGGGACATCCTTCTGCAGCGGCGCCACTGCGCCTACTACGCGGACATGGCGGCGCGGGCGGCGGAACAGTGGTGCGGGCCCGACGAGGTCGCCTGGCTGTCCCGGCTGCGCCTGGAGTCGCCGAACCTGCGGGCGGCCCTGGACTTCTGCGTCACGGGAAAGGGCGACGCCACGGCCGCCCTCGGGATCGCCGCCGGCCTCACCCGTACTCGCTACTGGTTCTTCAGCAGCTCACTGGGGGAGGGGCGGCACTGGCTGACCCGCGGCCTCGACCTCGCTCCCCAGGCCCCCGCACCGCTGCGGATCGGCTGCCTGGCACTCGCAGCCTGGATCGCACTGTGCCAGGGAGACCAGTCGGCCGCCGAGCGCTTCCTGGCCGAGGCCGTGCGGCTGGGCGAATCGATCACGGACGGCGAAGCACGGGGCGTGCTCTCCTACATGGAGGGCGTCTTCGCCTTCCTCATCCACGGGGACGTACGGTCCATCGCGCTCCTGGCGAGGGCCAGGGAGCGTTTCCGGGCCGGGGGCCAGGTGGGCGACGCCCACATGGCGACCATGCTCTGGTCCATGGCGGAGTCCTTCCTCGGTGAGCCGGAGCCCGCGCTCGCCGCCGGCCATGAGTACGTGACCGAGGCCGAGGCCCATGGCGCGGGCTGGGCACACTCCTGGGGCCTGTGGGGCATGGCGCTCGCGGAACTCCGGCACGGCGACCCGCACCGGGCGGCGGAACTGTTCCGCGACTCCCTGCGCCGGCAGCGGGCCATCGGCGACCGCTGGGGCACCGTGTGGGGCGTGGAGGCCATGGCCTGGGCCGTCGCCGCCACCGGCGATCACGGCCGAGCCGCCCGCCTGCTGGGGGCGGCGGACCGGCTCCTGCGGACGACCGGCGTCGCCCTCACGGGCCTACGGCCGCTCCACGAGGCCCATGTCGAGACCGAGCACCTGGTACGCCGCACCCTCGGCGAGCGGGCCTACGCGGTGGCCTTCGCGGAGGGAGCGGGGACGCGGGATCCGCTGCGGTTGGCGCTGGGTGGGAGTGCATGAGGGGTCGGGCGAGAGGGCGGCGGCGGTGAGCAGCTGACGGCTGCACCGCGACGTATCCCGCGCGGGTGCGGTGCGCGAAGAAGGAGAGTGGTACGAGGGGGTTCTTGGTGCGTGCCTCGACGAGTACGAAGGCGCCGATGAGTGCCGCTCCGGCGAGCACCGCCGTCGCGGAGCCGCTCAGTACCCCGTACACGAAGGCGAGCGGACCGCCGGTGAGGAGTGCCGCGCCGGGCAGGTCAAGGTGGTGGTTGGGTCCCCGTCGGCCGTCGGGGTGCACCAGGCGGGGCGTGAGCGCGATGACGGCCGCAGTCAGCGGCACATTGATGCCGAAGATCCAGCGCCAGTCGAGGAGTTGGACGATCGCGCCGGAGAGCAGTACGCCGACGACGAGGCCGCCCGCCGAGATCGCACCCCAGATGCCGAGCGCCTTGGCCCGCTCCTCGGGGCCGGGGAAGAGCAGCGCGATCAGTGACATCGCGGCGGGTGAGGCGAGCGCCTCGCCCGCGCCCTGCGCGAAGCGGGCGGCGATCAGCGTCTCCAGGTTCGGCGCGAGCCCCGCCGCCAGCGAGGCGGTGGCGAAGAGCGCGGCGCCGAGCAGGAACATCCGCCGCCTGCCGAGCAGATCGGTCAGCCGTCCGCCGAGCAGCAGCAGGCCGCCGCCGATGAGGGTGTAGCCGGTGACCACCCAGGAGAGGGCGGCCGGGCGGGCGTTGAACCGCTCCCCGATGGCGGGGAGCGCCACATTCACGACCGTGACGTCGATCGCGATGAGGAACTGGAGGAGGGAGAGGAGAGCGAGCGTGAGCGTGCGCCGGGGAGGGAGAGAGGTGTTCACGTACGGGTACTCCAGGTCGGCCCCGAGCCGGGATGCGGCAGGGGCGGAGGAAGACAGGACGCTTCCGTGCCACGGACCCGCCGCGGGGCGGGTGGGGCACCTGGAGTTACTTGGTCACGGACACGGGGGCGACTGTAGTCGGCCGGGGCCCTGGGCGCGCTCGATTTTCCGGCGGTCCGCGATGACGGTGAGGGCCGCACGCTGCGCGTCACTCCCGGGGCCGGTTGTCCAGTCGTACGCCAGCACGTACTCGTCGGCCTCCTCGGTGCCCAGTTCGGCGAGGGCGAGCACGGCGGCCGCGCGACAGTCGTACCTGCGGTCGTCGTCCAGCAGCGCCGCCAACGCCCCGGCGCTCTCCGGCGCGCGCCTCCTGCCCAGCGCCTCGGCCACCGCCACGTGGTCGTCCTCCGGCAGGGACGCCCCCGCCAACTGGCAGAGCCCGGCGACCGCTTCGGGTCCGGGGCACCCGGCGAGCGCGGTGATCAGCTCATTGACGACGTCCTGCCGGGGGCGTTGCGCGAGGGAGGTGAGGACCGGTGCGGCAGGGGCGCCGATCCGGCCCAGGGCCCGGACAGCGGCCCGTGCGACGTCGCGGTCCGTGTCCCCGGCGACGACTGCCCCCAGCGCCTCGGCCGCCTCCGTCCCGGGGAAGGCGCCCAGAGCCTGTGCCGCCTGGAGACGCACAGCACTCGACGGATCCCGCACGGCGGCCAGTACCACCGGTAGTGACTCCCGCGCCCCGACCAGACCCAGTGCGTGCAGGGCGCGGGCCCGGAGCGAACCGGGCTGCTCCTCGTCTCCCGCCAGGGCCGCGAGGCGTTCGGCAGCCGGTCGGTGGCGCAGCGCGGCGAGCGCGTCGACGGCGGCGGTACGCAGCCCCGGCGCGCTCTCTTCGTCGAGGGCGGCAAGGAGTGGCGGCGCGGCATCCAAGCACCCCAGAAGCCCCAACGCCAGTGCGGAACAACGCCGTTGGGTCACGCTGCCATTCCCGGACAGCAGTGTGAGCAGCTCCCGCACGGGCGGCTCCGGCAGCCGGGCCACCGCCCGCGCGACCGCCTCGCCGATCCGTACGTCACCGAGCACGGCAAGCAATGCGTCTGCCGCTTCCGCGCCCCCGACGGCCCCGAGCGCCGAGGCCGCCGCCCTGCGCAGGGTCGGCACGACCGCTTCGTCGAGCAGCTTGATCAGGGTCGGCACGTCCCGGTAGTCGTGTGCCTCGCCGAAGAGTTCGGGGCGGTCCTGGATGAAGGCGCAGACCGTCACGGCGGCGCAGGTGGGGGACCGGTGGGCGGGAGGATGCCCCGGCACGGCATCCATCAGTTCACCCAGGAGCTCGTCCCTGCCGGTCTTGGTCCTGGAGAGGAGCTCGGCCGTGGGCCGCGCGGTCGCGGCATCCGGATCGCGCAGGGCGCGCCGCAGCATGATCTCGGGCGTCCGGCCGGCCGGTGGCGGCCAGGACTCCTCGGGTAGTTTTGTGAGCGCCTCGACCACCGCCCTGCGCAGTTCGGGAGAGCTTCCCTCCGCAGCCGCGAGGAACAGCAGGGCCGCACCCGTACGCGGATCACGCATCGCACCGAGCGCCCGGACGGCGTGCACCTCGACACCGGGCGGCAACGGCCAGAGCGCCTCCAGCAACGCGGGCACGGCCTCCGGCGGGCGCAGCTCGGCCAGCGCGTCGACCACCAGCCATGAAAGGCGCGGCTCGGCCAGCCGGTCGATCAGTTCACGGACGACCTCGGGCCCGCCGATGGCGCCCAGGGCCCGGAACATCTTCTCCTGCTGGCTGTAGTGCTCCAGCCGCCCGTCGTGCAGCAGCCGCAGCAGCGAGGGGACCGCTCGGCGCTCACGCAGCCTCCCCAGGGAGGAAAGGGCCTCCATATAGAGGTATTGGCGGTAGCTGTCCGGTCGCTCCAGGCAGTCGAGGAGCGCGTCGGTGGCCAGCGGACCACCGATGTCACCGAGCAGCTCGACGGCCCGTAGGGCCGTGTGGAAGTCGCCGGACCGCATGACCCGGCACAAGCCCTCCACGTCCCCGGCCAGCCGCATCCGGGCCAGGTCGGCGTGTGCCGCACCCTGCTCCATTCAGGCCCCCTGCCCCTGGTCCCCGTCCGACATCGCCACATAAAGCGGCGTACCGATGACGACCTTCAGCTCCCGCCCGTCCTCCTCGGTGACGGTGCCGTGCAGCAGGAGCCGCGCGAGGAAGTCGCTGTAGACGGGCGGCACCGTCAACGACTTAGAGAATTCGAGGACTTGGTCCTGAGGGGACCACCTGATCGCAGTCTGCCGTTGGTCCGGAGCATCACGCAGGAGCTGGAACAGCGAGGGCAGGCTGGAGTGGGACGCCTGGATCGTGTCGAGGGCCGTCCGCTGCCCGATCAGGTGGTGCGCCGACCCGATGAGCGCGATGACGGTGTCACCCTCGCGCCCCGTCATGAACGTCGGCCCGGCGGGTGTGCCGTACCCCGCGATCCGCAGCCCCAGATCACCCCGGAACCAGGGTCTCGGCTCCGTCATCCAGCTGACGTCGAACTCCCGCTCCAGGTACTTCTCGACGATGTCGAGCTGGTCATACGTGGTGGCCTCCGCGCGCGGCGCCTGCACGGCGACGCTCAGCACCTTGAGGTCGACCTTGGCCTCGACTGCGAGCCGCTTCAGGAGCTTCTGCGGGATCTGCCCGTAGAGCATGTCCAGCTTGGCGCCGGACACGTAGAGGTAGTACCGCATGCGCGGTCAGGCACGGTCCTGGGGGAGGGCCAGGAAGGCGGTCCAGGCGTCCGGCGCCACGGTGAGCTGCGGGCCGCCGTCCGGGTTCTTTGAGTCGCGGATGTGTACGGCGGTGGGGTGGGCGGCGAATTCGAGGCAGTCGCCGCCGTCGCTTCCGCTGTAGCTCGACTTGAACCACTCAAGTGAGGCACTGACGCTCATTGCTCTCCTAGTAGCCGGTCCAACAGGCCTTCGGTTTCCTCGGCGTTGAGGGCCTGTGTTCGCAGCATTGCACACCTCTGCGTCAGGATCGCCACCTCGTCGGGATCGGCGATCAGGTGGCTACCGCGCTGGGTCTCCGTATAGGCGAGCCTTTGGTGTTCGGGTGTATCAAGGAGTACGAACGGCCCATCGAGGGCGGAGTGGGCGGTGCGCCCGAACGGCAGGATTTGCAGGGCGAGCCCCGGCAGTTCGGCGTACTCGCGCAGACGACTCAGCTGCTCGACATACACTTCCTGGCCGCCCAGTTGGTCGTGCAGCACCGCTTCCCAGATGACGAAACTGGTGGTTGGTGGCACCTTGCGGTGCAGGATCTCCTGTCGCTCGATGCGCTTGGCGACGTACTGCTCGATCTCGTCCGCGTCGAGAACCGGGATGCGGCTGCGAAACACTGCCCGCGCGTATGCCTCGGTCTGGAGCTGACCGGGCAGTACTTGGTTCTGGTAGGACGAGATCGCAATAGCCTCTCGCTCGCAATCCAGATACTCCTCAGCCCACCGAGGAACCAAATCCACCTCCGGCATATTGTCGACCGCAGTCTCCAACGTCCTATTAGTCCCCAGGAGTTCGTCCAACTGCACCGCCAGATCCATCTTCAGAGGCCGCCGCCCCTGCTCAATAGAGGCAATCGCCTCCTCGCCGATGACGAACCGCTCGGCCAGCGACCTCTGTGTATACCCGGCCGCCTCCCGGTGGACGGCGAGCAGCGCGCCCACCATCCGCATCGCCGACGCGTTTCTCCGTGACCGTCGCTTTGGGCTGCTCATGCGGTCCAACTCCCCACCAGAGGCCGTGCCTTCACGCAGCGAACCCGTACATCCCAGCTGTACGGGTTCACGTACTGCTTCATGATGGCCACAGAGCGTGACCCTCGTCACGTGAACGACGAAACTCCACGCGAACGCCTCTACCGGCGCGAACGCCAGTCCGTCCCAGCCGCCCGCGCCTTCGCGACCGCCGCGCTCGCGGACTGGGGGATCGGTGCGCGACGTGCGTACGAAATCACCGTCTGTGTAAGCGAGTTGGCTACCAACGCCCTGCTGCACGGCGTCCCGCCCGGACGCGGATTCCGGCTGGGGCTGAGCCTCGCCGGTGACGTACTCCGCGTCGAGGTGCATGACAGCGGCGACGACGGATGGCCCCGACTCGCCGGCGAAGGGGATGACGCCGCCGAGTCGGGGCGCGGCCTGCTGCTCGTGGCGGCCCTGGCCGACAAGTGGGGGGTCATGGAGCGCGATCCCGGGAAAATCGTCTGGTGCGAGTTCGTTCAGGCCACCACTGGTGTCCCGTTCACAGCTCCCTCTCGGCGTGGCTGCCCTGGTCCTCGCTGGTCACGGTGACGGTTTCCGCACCCTCGTCGCCGTCCCACCAGTCGGCGAATGCCTTGCTGAGAGCGTCGACATTCTGCTGGGTCTTGTTGTCCTTGTACGTGAGGTAGTCGGTCGAGACGGTGACGGCGCCGGAGCCCTTCGCCCCGTATCCGATGGTGAGTTGGGTGATGTGCGGGGCGAGGCGTTCGCCGCTCGGGGAGTTCTTGGCGGCCCAGGAGCGGAATTCCTCCAGGAGGTTCGACGGCTTGTCACCGTCGTACAGTGTGGTCTTCTTCGCCGTCTTTCCGCCCTGCCCGAGAAAGCGCGCGCTCCCGGCCGCCGGATCCTCGTCCCACCATTCCGTGAACGCCTTTGCGAGCGGGCCGACTTGGTCCTCTGCCCCGCCCCAGGGGCCGTAGTCGGTGAGGACCTCGACGACCCCGTCGCGGTCACCGGACCGGTAGTCGAGGCTGACGTTCCGGGCATGGCCCGCAAGGGCGTCGTCGCGCTTCGAGTCATTCGTCTTCAGCCACGTACGGAACCCGAGCAGCAGATTGGGGTTGTCCGGGCCGTCCTTCCGCGACGACCCATCTCCTCCGGAACACCCCACTGTCAGGAGCAGCGCCCCCGCCGCGAGCGCTCCCGCACGCGTCCTCTTCCCCACTGCGTCTCTCCGATCAACCAGCTGGTGCAATACAACACTTACAGGGCAAGCAGCAAGTACCGCCCCAATCGACACATCGTTCGATCTATGCGTAACGTACCTTCTTGATTGATCTGTACCAATCGGGCCCCGGATGAGTGGGGTCCGTTTTTTGTGGGGGAACACCACTGTGAGAACGAAACGCACCCTGACGGCGATTGCTACCGCGGCCGCCCTCTGGGCCGCCGCGGGACCGGCCTGGTCCGCCCCGGACCCGACGCCGACGCCCACCACCGCGGTCACGCCGACCCCGTCGGCGAGTCCGACTCCGTCCGCGACTCCGACCCCGTCGGCGACCCCGACCCCGTCGAAGTCGCCGTCGGAGACCTCGAAGTCGCCGTCCCAGGACCCTGCCCAGGATCTGGCCCGCGAGCTCGAGAAGTTCTGGACGCCGGAGCGCATGGCCGAGGCCAAGCCGGTCGAGGAGCAGCAGGCCCGCGAGGCCGCTGCGGCTGAGGAAAGCGACGAGGAGGCGGCGCCCCGCGAGGGCATGCTGCGCTCGCCCTCGCACACCTTCAAGGGCATCAAGGAAGTCGGCACCTTCTACTGGGCGCAGAAGGCGGGCAACGACTACCCGGACCGCTACGACTACCGCTTCTGCGGCGGAACCGTCGTCCCGTCCCCGGGCAAGAACCTGGTCGCGTCGGCAGCGCACTGCTTCGACAGCAACGACCAGAAAGAGAACTTGATCTTCGTGCCGCAGCACAGCGCGAAGAGCCCGATGCCGCACGGCATGTACCCCATCAAGAAGGGCCACATCTTCAAGGACCCCGGCTACACCGGGTCCAAGAAGAGCGAGGAGAACTACACCGACGTCGACGTCGCGTTCCTCGCCACCGAGCCGCGCAGTGACGGCAAGAAGGTCGAGAACGTCGTCGGGGCCATCCCGATGGGCTTCAACACCGGCTTCAACCACACCGCGCACGCCATCGGCTACCCGTATCTGTACGGCGGCGGCAACTACAAGCCGAAGCAGGACCCGCTCAGCTGCACCACGCCGACGAAGAAGTACACCACCGGCAACACCAAGGACAGCGGCGGCAGGCTCTGGCGCGGCGGCACCTTCACCGAGATCCACTGCGACGGCTACGTCGGCGGCACCTCCGGCGGTCCCTTCATCACCGCGGGCAGCGAGTCGCCCAAGCTGATCGGTGTCACCGGCGGCTGGATGACCGGCGGCCACAGCGCCAACACCTCGTACTCGTCGTACTTCGACGGCGAGGTCAAGCGGATCTACGACGCCGCGAAGGCGAACAAGCAGCCGGCGAGCATCAACCCGCCGCCGATGGCCGACCCGGTCCTGCCCGGCCCCGGCACGTGGAAGCACGCCAAGTCCATAGCCAACGGCTACTTCGCCCTCGACGGACCGGTCTCCGACGACCGTATGGACATGTTCGTCATGTGGTCGGACGGCGAGCTGAGCATCTACCGCGGCGCGGACAAGGGCAAGAACCACTTCGACAAGGAGTTCAAGGTCCAGGGCCCCAATGCCACGTGGCGCAACCACGCCAAGCAGGTCGTCGCGGGCGACTTCACCGGGGACAACGGCTCCGACCTCATCGTCCGCTGGTCGGACGGCGAGGTGACGCTCTACCCGTCGGTCGACGAGAAGGGCTTCCACGGCGAGTACCAGCTGGCCGCCCCGAACGGCACCTGGAAGCACGCCGAGGCGATCACCTCGGGCCGCTTCGGCGGCAACAAGTGGCAGGACGACCTCGTCGTGCGCTGGTCGGACGGCGAAGTCACGCTCTACCAGAACACCGGCGACAAGAAGAAGCTCGGCAAGGAGATCAAGGTCGTCTCGCCGGGCACCAAGCTGGCCGGTACGTGGAAGCACGCCACCCAGATCACCGCGGGCGACTACTCGGGCGATGACACCTGGGACCTGATCGTGCGCTGGTCCGACGGTGAACTGACGCAATATCAGGACTTCACCGGCACCGGCTCCTCCTGGGGCGAGCACAAGTGGCAGGCCCCGAACGGCCTGTGGAAGCACGCCCTCGTCGTCAGCGGCGGCGACTTCACCGACAACCCCTGGGCCGATGACACCATCGTGCGCTGGTCGGACGGTGAACTGACCCTCTACGCCGACGGCAACGCCTCCGGCATCGGCGCGGAGAACCAACTCGTGGCGCCCGCGTAACCGCAGGCGAAGTCCCGGGGGAGAGGGGCGGCGGCAACCTGCCCCTCTCCCTCGGCCCACGACCGGACGGAGACCACACCATGAAGCGCGTGTACGCGATGGCCCTCTGCCTCGCCCTGTCGGCGTGCGACACGAAGACCCCGGGCGACCCCGTACGGGAATCCCACCACCGCCTCCTGGAGCAGTTCCGCTCCTGGGCCCGTGACACCGACGAGTCCCGCACCGCACGCCACGCGCAGGCTCTGTACACGGTCCAACTCGCCGACTCCGACGACGCGTACGACGTCGAGCTGAAAACCGACCTCCCCGCAAGGTCGGCCAAGGCCAAGGAGCTCGCCGAGCTCTTCCGCACCTGGTGGGACGGCGACGACGGCGACGGCACCGTGCGAGACCTCGTCCTGCTCGATGCACGCGGGACTCGCGTCGACGACCACCTGTTCCCGGCGCTCGGCAACGGCGGCTACGACGTCGCGCACTACGCCCTGACCCTCGACTACACCCCGGACGGCAACCACCTGACGGGCACTGCGGTGATCACCGCGCGGGCGACCCAGGACCTGTCCCGCTTCAGCCTGGACTTCGCGGGCCTGCGCGTGCGCCATGCCGACATCGACGGTTCTGACGCCCGCTTCAGCAGGAAGAACAACAAGCTGACGTTCACTCCCGCCCGGCCCATCGGCAAGGGGAAGACCTTCAAGACCACCGTCCGGTACGGCGGGGAGCCCCGGATGCTCACGGCGAGCGACGGCGGCGACGAGGGCTGGATCGAGACGGACGACGGCGTGGCGGCGCTCGGCCAGCCCACCGGCTCCATGACCTGGTTCCCCGGCAACCACCACCCGTCCGACAAGGCGACGTACGACATCGACGTCACCGTGCCGTCCGAGTACACCGCGGTCAGCAACGGAACGCTGCGCGAGACGCGGCAGCGGGGCGAGCGGACCACCTTCCGCTGGCGCAACCCCGAGCCCATGGCGAGCCACGCCGCGACCGTCGTCACCGGCGTCTTCGACATCTCCACCAGCACGACGGACGACGGCCTGCCCGTCTACACGGCCGTCGACCCCGACGAGGCGGACGGGCCCGTCGACGTACCCGACCTGGTGCCCGAGGTCGTCGACTGGGCCAGTGACCGCTTCGGCCCCTACCCCTTCTCCTCGACCGGCGCCGTCGTCGACCACCTGCCCGACCTCGGCTACGCCCTGGAGACGCAGACCAAGCCGTACTTCGAGGAGGCACCGGACGCACGCCTGGTCGTCCACGAACTGGCCCACCAGTGGTTCGGCAACTCCGTCACGCCCCGCGCCTGGCAGGACATGTGGCTGAGTGAGGGCTTCGCCACCTATGCCGAGTGGCTGTGGGACGAGGAGCACGGACACCGCAGCGCCCAGGAGACCTTCGACTCCTTCTACGACGGCACGCACCCGGAGAGCGAGGGCATCTGGGACTTCCCGGCCGCCGACCCGCCGACGGCCACCCGGGTCTCCGACCCGCCGGTGTACGGCAAGGGAGCCATGACGCTGCATCAGCTGCGCAAGGCCGTGGGCGAGGACACCTTCTTCGCCGTCCTGCGCACCTGGACGCGCGAGCACCGGCACGGGAACGCCGACACCGAGCAGTTCATCGCGCTGTGCGAGAAGGAGTCGGGGCAGGACCTCTCGGACCTGTTCGAGACGTGGCTCTTCTCGGCGGACAGGCCCGACGCGATCGGGTAGAGCAGGGGGGCGGGAGTGAACTCGCCACTCCCGCCCCCGTGTTGTCCTGTACTCCTGCCGAGACGGATCAGCTCAGGAGCTCGACCTCCGCGAGCGTCGCGGCCCCGTCCGGCACGAGCCGGTAGTGCCCGTACGTCCCCGGATCGTCGACCGTGAACACCCGGGTCTGCTGGTCCCAGGCGAAGGACTCGCCGGACCTCTTGTCCAGCTCCTTCCACTTCTCACCGTCGGCGGATCCTTCAAGGACCCAGCCGCGCGGCGCCTTCGCCTTGTCGGTGGACGACGTCAGCGTGTACTGCACCGCCTCGGTCTCCTTGCCGACCGGCAACTCTACGGCGGACTCCGAAGTGGCGTCCGTCGCCGACGAGTTGTCGAAGAGCGCGCCGTCACCCTTGATGGCGTCCGAGCGCGGAGACGGCACCTTGTCGTCCTGCGTGATCGACGTCGGCTGGGCGTTCTTGCCCGCGCCCCAGGCCGACGGCTTCGGTCCCATGTCGAACTCCAGGACGCCGCCCCGCGCGATCTCCTTGTGGGGCAGGGCAGTTGAGGTCCACCTCTTGCCGTTGACCTTCAGGCCCTGCACGTACACGTTCTTCGCACTGTTCTTCGGCGCCTTGACGACCAGATCGCGGCCGCCGTCCAGGTGCACGGTCATCTTGGTGAATTGCGGTGACCCGATGGCGTACTCGCCACTGCCCATCACCAACGGATAGAAGCCGAGCGACGAGAAGAGATACCAGGCCGACTGCTCGCCGTTGTCCTCGTCGCCGTGGTAGCCCTGCCCGATCTCGCTGCCCGTGTAGAGGCGGGAGAGGACCTCGCGGACCTTCTCCTGCGTCTTGGACGGTTCACCGGCCGCGTCGTACATGTAGGCGGCGTGGTGGGCCACTTGGTTGGAGTGGCCGTACATGCCCATGCGTACGTCGCGTGCCTCGGTCATCTCATGGATGACGCCCCCATACGAGCCCGCGAACTCGGCGGAGCCGGTCTCGGGAGTGGCGAAGTACGTATCGAGCTTGTCGCCAAGACCCTTGCGGCCGCCGTACAGATTCGCCAGACCGCGCGAGTCCTGCGGGGCGGTGAAGGCGTAACCCCAGGCGTTCGTCTCCGTGTAGTCGTAACCCCACACGCGCGGATCGAACTTGTCCGAAGGGACGCGCCATTCACCCTTCTTGTCCTTGCCCTGGAAGAAGCCCTGGGCGGATCCTCCCCCTGCGGCCTTCCCGTCGAAGAGATTGACGTAATCCCGTGCACGGTTGAGGAAGTACTCGGACTCCTCCTTGTAGTGCTTCTTGCCCGTCTTCTTGAAGAGGGCGTCGCCCATGCGCGAGATGCCGTAGTCGTTGAGGTATCCCTCAAGAGCCCACGACAGGCCCTCGTGGGTCTCGCTCGGGGTGTAGCCGAGGAAGGGCGAGGTCTCCATGCCCTTGCGGCCGACGCCCGAACTCGGCGGCACCACCGTCGCGTTCTTCAGGGCGGCGTCGTACGCGTCCTCGGCGTCGAAGTCGACTCCCTTGACGTACGCGTCGGCGAACGCGACGTCCGACGAGGTGCCCGTCATCAGGTCGGCGTATCCGGGCGACGACCAACGCGAGGTCCAGCCACCGTCCTTGTACTGCTGCACGAACCCGTCGACCAGCTCACCCGCCTTCTTCGGCGTGAGCAACGAGTACGCGGGCCACGTTGTGCGATAGGTGTCCCAGAAGCCGTTGTTGACGTACGGCTTCCCGTCGACGATCTTCGCGCCGGTGTGGGTCGGGGTGTCCGGGCCGGTCTGCGGCGAGAAGGGGGACGCGTACTGATACTTCGAACCGACCTTCTCGAAGCCGGAGTTGGGGTAGAGGTACAGCCGGTACAGGCTGGAGTACAGCGAGGTGCGCTGGCCCTCGCTCGCGCCTTCCACCTCCACCTTGCCGAGGATGTCGTCCCACTGCTTCTGGGCGCGGTCCTTGACGCGGTCGAACGACGTCCCGGACGGGATCTCCCGGTCGAGGTTGGCCTTGGCCTGGTCGAGGCTGATGAGCGAGGTCGCCAGACGCAGGTTCACCGTGCGGTCCTTGCCCGGCTTGAAGCGCAGATAGCCGGTGACGTCGCCGCCACCGCCGCCGTCGAGCTTGCCGCCGGCGGTCACGGGCGAGTCGAAGGTGCCGTACACGAAGAGCCGCGTGGCACCCGTCGAAAGCCCGGACTTGACGTCGGAGAAGCCACTGACGACCCCCTTCTCCTTGTCCAGCGTCAGACCACCCTTCTCCGAGACGTTGTCGAAGATGACACTCGCGTCATCACCGGGATAGGTGAACTTCATCATCGCGGCGTGATCGGTCGGCGCCATCTCGGCCTTCAGGCCGTTCTCGAAGGTCACGCCGTAGTAGTGCGGGCGCGCCGTCTCCTTCCCGTGCTTGAAGGGCAGCGCGCGCTTGGTCCGCGATGCGCTCGGGGTGTCCTTGTCGACCGACGGCATCATCTGGAAGGTCTGCCGGTCGCCCATCCAGGGGCTCGGCTCATGACTGGCGCTGAATGCCTGGATGGTCGGCAGATTGTCCCCGTTGTTCCCACGCGCGTAGTCGTAAAGCCAACTCAGGGAGCCCGCGTTGGTGACGGGTGTCCAGAAATTGAAGCCATGCGGGACGGCCGTCGCGGGGAAGGTGTTGCCGCGCGAGAAGCCACCGCTGGAGTTGGTGCCACGCGTGGTCTCCGCGTAATCCGAAGGATGGGCCTTCGGCTTCACCGGCGCCTTCTCCTTCAACGACACGTCATCCACCCACCCCCGGAATTTGGCAGGCCCCTTCGGGGAGTCGTACGCCACGAGCACCCGGTCGACGGTCTTGCCGCCCGCAACCTGCCCGATCCGCGAGACGACGTTGTTCCACTGGTTGACGTACAGACCCTTCGCGGCGCCCTGGCCCTGCGGGCTCAGCGGGAAGCCGTGCTGGTCCATCGCCTTGAGGTCACTCAGATAGGTGCCATCCGTGAAGGCCAGGTCCAGGGACACGTTCGTGGCGTCGTAGTCGAGGTCACCCTCGGCCATGGACGGGAAGACGCGATAGGAAAGTTCGGTGTCCCGGTGGATCGAGACGTTCACATCGAAGACCTTGTTGTACGAGTAACCGCGGCCGTCCACCTTGTGGGTGCCCGCATAGCGCAGCGCGCGCTTGCCGGTGAACCCGGCGCCCGACTTCGCGGTCGGCGAACCGCTGGGGCCCCGGTCGACGAGGGAGAGCATGTCTTCGGGGGCGGGCGTCTCGCTGCCGCCGACGGAGAGCTGAACGTCGGCCAGCTGGAGGGCGTCGGAGGCGCCGTTGTTGGCGGTGACGTCGAGGCGGTAATGCGCGTACGCGGTCGCGTTGTTCTCGAAGTCGTACTTCTTCGTCTGGTGCCGCTGCGGGAAGGCCTCGCCCTTGCGGGTGTCGAGGACCTTCCAGTCCTTGCCGTCCGTGGAACCCTGCAGGGTCCAGTCCTTCGGGTCGCGCTCGGCGTGGTCGTTCGCCGATGTCAGCGCGTACGTCACGACCTTCTGCGGCTCGTCGAGGTCGAACTCGGCCCACCCTGTGGGCGCGAAGGTCAGCCACTTGCTGGTGGGTTCGCCGTCGACGAGGTTCTCCTTGACCTCACCGCCGCCGGCGTTCTCAGCGCTGGCACGGACCTCGGTGACGTGGTCGTTCACACTTCCGGGGATGCCCGAGCTGAACGCGCCGTTGACACCGGCGGTCCGCTTCTTGCCGTCGGGGCCTGTCTCCACGGTGCTGAGCCAGTCGGGCTGGGCGTCGCTCTCCTCGAAGGACGAGGCGAACTCCCGTGCCGCCTTGGGTGGTTCCTCCGGCTTCGCGATGGCCGCGCCTTGCGCTGTCGCGACGAGCGAGAAGGCGGTGGCCGCCAGCAGGACGGCTGAGCGGGGTCGGTGGCCGAGACGGTGCCGGTGACCTGGACGGTGTCTGTGCCGAGGTCTGTGTCCCATCCTCGAATCCCTCCCTGCGAGTTAGACAACGTTGTCAGTTCGCTGCGCAAGGTCCAGTAGGGCGTCAAGTTGCCGCTGGTGTCAAGGCTGTTGGGGAGCTTGGTGGGGTGCGGGTGTTGCTGGGCCGGTGCTTGATTGGCGCCGGGGCCGCCCGGTTGTCCGGAGTGTTGCGGTTCCGGGCAGGGTGTAAAGGGCGCTCCGCTGCGCTGCGCGTCGGCTGCGCCGATTGCGCTTCGCTTCACCCTTGACACCCAGCCCTCCACCGCGAGAAGCGTGATGACCGGGCGGCCCTGGAAGCGGGGCTCACGGGGACTGGGGGTTGGGTCATCCGGCTTTCCTGCCGGGTGCGGACTAGTTCGTTTCACGTGCCGTCCGTCCGGCTGGAGGGGTGCGCGATCCGCTCGGGGATGGGTCCCGGCTTCGTCAAGCGTCCGACGACCGGATCTCCCCGGCTGGCCGTCACGGTCAGGGGCACGCGGCCGCTCGGGGATGGGTCCCGGCTTCGTCAAGCGAGTGCGGACCGGCCCTCGTGGGTGTGGGTGTGGGTGTGGGTTTGGTTCGGGTTCGCGGGGAGCCGTGGGTCGTGCCCCACCAAGTGGTGTAGAGAGCCGGACCTCTTGGGTCCGGATGCGGCCTCGTCAGCAAGGGCCCCGAACGCCAGGGCCCGATCCTGGCGCTGCTCAGCGCGGTCGGCGCCTAGCTGCGGCGAAGCTGCCCCCTGCCGCAGCCGTGACCTGCGGAGTTCTCAACTCCGCATCCCTACACCACTTGGTGGGACGCGATCGAGCCGTGCCGTGCCGCGACTGGCAGTCCGGCGGGGTCGGGGTCGATCGGGTGGGGTCGGCGCGGGTGTGGGCTGGGGGTGGGGGACCTACTTTGGGAAAGTTGTGTTCTGGCATAAGGGGGGCGCGCGGGATTTGAAACGCAACTTTGCCGAAGTAGGTCCCCCATACCCCCTAGCCGCCCAGCCCGGCGGATCTAGTCGCGCTTGGGCCAGATCGGGCCCTGGTCGGTCCAGATGACGCCCTTGTTGCGGCACAGGCAGAAGGGGTGGCCGATCGGGTCGGTGTAGACCTGCCAGCCGTAGCCGTTGGGGCCGATGAAGTCCTGCCTCAGCGTCGCGCCGAGGTCGAGGACGCGGCGCTGCTCGGACTCGATCTCGTCCACTTCGAAGTCGAGGTGGAACTGCTTGGGGTGCTCGCTGTCGGGCCACTGCGGAGCGCGGTAGTCGTCCACCTGGATGAATGCCAGCTCGATCTCGCCGAACTGGATGCCGGCCCAGTCCTCGGAGCTGCCTTCCTTGATCGGACGGCCCGTCACCTCGGAGTAGAAAGCCGCCAGCTTCATCGTGTCCGGGCAGTCGATAATGAAGTCGGTGAGTCGCAGCATCCCGCGATCTTAGTCGCCGGTTGTGCCGTCGAGCATCTCGCGCAGGATGTCCAGGTGGCCGTTGTGGCGGGCCGTCTCCTCGGTGAGGTGGAGGAGGATCCAGCGCAGGTCGACGTGGAGGCCGTTGCGGATGGTTCGCTGGGCCTGCTTGTCCAGGCCGTTCCCGGCGACCAGTTCGCGGTAGCGGGCGCTCTGTTCGGTGTATTCGTCGAGCAACTGCGCGAGCGGGAAGTCGACGGCGATGCGCATCTCGCGGTCGGGGTCCTCGTCGGTCCAGGGGCCCCGGTCTGCCTCGCCGAGGAAGACCACCTGGAACCAGTAGTACTCGACCCAGCGGAGGTGGTTGATCACTCCGCTCATGGTCATCAGCGGTGAGCCCGGCAGGAGCGCGTTGCGTGCGTTCTCCTCGGAGACACCATCGCATTTGGCGCGTGCGGTGTCACGTGCGTAGTCGAGAAACGTGGTGAGCTGGGTGCGCTCGTCCCACGCAGACGGTGTGTCATCGATTCTGGTCATCGCGCGAAGCGTCCCCGACGATCGTGCCCCATGTCGAGGTATTTACCGCCGGACAGGCCGGCTAGGGGGTATGGGGGACCTACTTCGGCAAAGTTGCGTTTCAAATCCCGCGCGCCCCCCTTATGCCAGAACACAACTTTCCCAAAGTAGGTCCCCCACCCCCCCCACCATCCGCGACGCGTGACGGTCACCCCGGAAGATCCGGCCGGTAGACGCTTGACGAAGCCGGGACCGATCCCCGGAGTGGCCGCGTGCCCCTGACCCGACGCCCGCCCCGGAAGGATCCGGCCGGTAGACGCTTGACGAAGCCGGGACCCATCCCCCCACCGGCCGCGCACCGCTTCCAGCGATGCGGCGCGCTGCTCCGAACTAGTCCGCACCCGGCCGCGAAGCCGGGTGACCCATCCCCCCGTCCCCGTGAGCCCCGCTTCGTGGCCGCCCGGTCATCACGCTTCCCGCGGTGGAGGGGCGGGTGTCAAGGGTGGAGCGCAGCGGAATCGGCGAAGCCGACGCGCAGCGCAGCGGAGCGCCCTTTACGCACGGCCCGGAACCGCCATACTCCGGACAACCGGGCGGCCCCGGTACGAACACCACCACCGGCCCAGCAAATTCGCTCACGCCGTGAACGAACCACCCCACGTCTCCGCGAGGTCTCAACTCGGGAAAGACTGCTGGCCGAAGCTGTGTTCGATCTTGCTCTGCTGCCGAAGAGTGGACTATACCTATCGGCACCCTGAGTGGCGGGTGCGAGCCCTTGCCATGAGTTGTCGCACGTTCAGTACCACCCCAGCTTCAACTGACCCGCGGTGTCGGGCCCTTCGCCCCCAGTGAGCCGGCGGGGTCCGCACACCGCCTGAGTCCTGGAGAAGGCGAGGACTTGAGCATGGGATCCACCAGCTTCAACCGTCGTGACGTGATGAAGAAGGCGGCAGTCACCGGCTTGCTCGCGGTGCCGGCCATGGGCGCGCTGAGCTCCTGCGCAAGCGGCGGCGGCGAGGAGAACAAGGCCGAAAAGGGCGAGAAGTCCAAGAAGAACCCGCTGGGCGTGAAGGCCGACGCCGCCCTCGGGGTCGTCATCTTCAACGGTGGATACGGCGACAAGTACGCCCAGTTCGTCACCGACATGTACCAGAAGCACTACCCCAAGTCCGACCCCAACCAGAAGGCAACCACCAAGATCGCCACCCAGCTGCAGCCGAAGATCGTCCGCGGCAAGCCGACGGCGGACGTGGTCAACAACTCCGGCGCCGACCAGATGAACATCGGCAAGCTGGTGCACAACAAGCAGGTCGCCGACCTCGGAGAGGTGCTCGACGCCCCCTCGTGGGACGACCCGAAGGTCAAGGTGCGCGACACCTTGGTGCCCGTGGTCGAGACGATGGGCCAGTTCGGCGGCAAGGAGTGCTACCAGCTGAACATCGCCGTGACCGTCTACGGCAACTGGTACTCCAAGAAGCTCCTGGAGAAGGGGCTCGAGGCCGAGTACCCGAAGACCTGGGACGAGATGCTCGCGGTCTGCAAGAAGGCCAAGGGGAAAGGCATCCACGGGTGGAGCTACCCCGGCGGTCACCCCCGCTACATGTTCTTCAGCATGTACGCCATGTTCGCCCAGCGTGGCGGGCGCGACGTCATCACAGCGATGGACTACCTGGAGCCGGACGCCTGGAAGAACGACGCCGTCAAGGACGTCTTCGAGGCCTGGGAAGAGCTCGTCGCCAAGAAGTACGTACTCACCGGCTTCGACGGCACCGAGGCGCACACGGAGATGCAGACCGCCTGGACCAAGGGCGGCAAGTGTCTCTTCGTACCCAATGGTTCGTGGGTGGAGAACGAGGCCAAGGACACCACGCCCAAGGACTTCCAGATGACGGTCGGCGCGACCCCGTCCCTGGACTCCGGCGACAAGATGCCCTTCGGCACGCTCTTCGCCCCGGCCGGTGAGCCGTTCATCGTCCCGTCCAAGGCCAAGAACGTGCAGGGCGGCCTGGAGTGGCTGCGGATGATGTACAGCAAGGAGGCCGCCCTGAACCTGTTCAAGGAGGTCGGCTCGATCCCCGCGGTCAAGGGCGCCATCGACGGCCAGCAGCTGCCGTCCGGCACGGCGAGCGCACAGGCGGCCATCGACGCGGCCGGCGAGAACGTCGTCATCCCCAAGTTCTACGACTGGTACAACGAGCTGTTCCGCGAGGACTTCAACAACATGATCGCCAAGTTCATGCTGGGCCAGATCGGCACCAAGCAGGCGATGGACACCATGCAGAAGGCATCCGAGCGGATCCTGAAGGACCCCGACGTCATCAAGGTCAAGAAGGCCTGACGGGCAACGGATCCGGGTAGACGGGCACGTGAGCGATGCGGGGCGGAGCAGCATGACGACGGACACCCGGGTGGACGAATCCCCACCCCCGAAGAAGGCAGCGGACCGGACGGGCCCGCCCAAGGCGCCGAACCGGCTGCTGTTCCTCCTGGCGGTGCTGCTGCCGCCTCGCTTCACCCCCGACAGCGTGCGCTACGACCGGCGCTACCGCACGCTCGACAAGTACCGCTTCATCGCGGGCTTCCTGGGCTTGCCCCTCGCGTTCTACGCCCTGTTCGTCATCTCGCCCTTCATCCAGGCGATCTACTACTCGTTCACCGACTGGTCCGGCGGACCGGTGGCGAACTTCATCGGCTTCGACAACTTCACCAAGATGTGGGACGACGAGCGCTTCTGGGACTCCCTGGAGATGAGCGTCGCCCTTGCGGTCATCGCCCCGCTCGTCACGCTCGTACTCGGCATGTTCTTCGCCTACATGATCACCTCGGGCGGGCGGCACCGTAAGGGCCAGGCCATCGCCGGTGTCGCGGGATCGTCGTTCTATAAAGTCGTCTACTTCTTTCCGCAGGTCCTTTCGGTGGCCATCATCGCCGTCGTCTGGGGGCGCGTCCTCAACACCAACAGCGGGCTGATCAACGGCGGGCTCGACAAGGTGGGCATCGACGGCCCCGCCTGGCTCGGCGGCGACCGCTCCCTCGCCCTCATCGCCGTACTCGTCGTGCTCTCCTGGAGCTTCGTCGGCTTCTATGTCGTGCTGTTCTCCGCGGCCATGGGTGCGATCCCCAGGGACATCTACGAAGCCGCACTGCTCGACGGCGCGGGGCGTGGACGGACCTTCTTCAGTGTGACGCTCCCGCTGATCTGGGACACCGTGCGCACCGGCTGGATCTATATGGGCATTCAGGCGCTCGACTCGTTCGCCATCGTGTTGGTGATGGTGCCCGAGCATGTCCTGAAGGTCACTCCGGTCTTCCTCTACGAACGATTCCGGGACGGCCAGTACGGCTATGCGACGTCCATCGGCGTCGTCCTTCTCGTCCTCAGCATGGCGTTCTCGCTGATCGTCATGAGGATCGGGAATCGCGACCGGATCGAATACTGAGACCGCGGGAGCCACTGCATCATGACCACGAACACCACTGCGCCCCGCAAAGAGACCCCCGACTCGCGCCGCCGGGACGGGAGTTCGACGGGCGGCGCCACGCTGAACGTGTTCTCGCACGCCTTCCTCGTCCTGTGGGTGGTCCTCGCAGCAGGACCGCTCGTCTGGGTCGCCCTCACGGCGCTGCGGCCCTCGGTCGAGATCCTCAGCGATCCGATGGGCTGGCCCACCTCCCTCCACTGGGAGAACTTCAGCAACGCGTGGACCGAGGCGAGCATCGGCCAGTACGCGCTCAACTCGCTGATCATCCTGGCGGGTTCACTGACCGGGACCATGCTGCTCGGGTCGATGGCCGCGTATGTGATCGCCCGCTTCACCTTCCCGGGTAACCGGTTCATCTTCCTGCTCTTCGCGGGCGGCATGATGTTCCCGGTCATCCTCGCCCTGGTCCCTCTCTTCGCGGTCATGGAGAACTTCGGGCTTTTGGACACCCGGCCGGGTCTGATGATCGCGTATATCGCGTACTCGCTGCCCTTCACCGTCTTCTTCCTGACCTCCTTCTTCCGTACGTTGCCGACGGGCGTGCAGGAAGCGGCGATGGTCGACGGGGCCTCGCACACCCGCACGTTCTTCCAGATCATGCTGCCCATGGCCAAGCCCGGCCTGGTCAGCATCGGCATCTTCAACTTCCTCGGCCAGTGGAACCAGTACCTGCTTCCGCTACTGCTCAACAACGAGGAGGAGAGCAGCTATGTGCTGCCCCAAGGACTCGCCAACCTGGCCGTGACGCAGGGCTACCGGGGCGACTGGGGGGCGCTCTTCGCGGGCCTGACGATCGCGATGCTTCCGGTGCTCGTGGTGTACGCCGTCTTCCAGCGACAGGTGCAGGCGGGCCTCACCGCGGGCGCTCTCAAGTGACCCCGACAGCGGGTGATTTCAGCTTGGCCACGAAAGTGGTCTAGGCCTGTCGCGCCAATTCCGGCCGTGAGTAATGTCGGCGCCACGGCGCCGCGGGGGGACCTTGGCCCGCGTTCAAGTCGACACCGATGTCGAAGGGTTGAACAGCATGAGGAAACGAGTAATCGCCACCGGTGCGGCAACGCTCGCGATGGCACTGGGACTTACCGCCTGCGGCGGTGACAGCGACAGCGGCGACAGCAAGACCATCAAGCTCGTCGCCGCCGACTACGGCGACAAGGCCTCCAACGCCTCCAAGATCTACTGGAACGGCGTCAAGAAAGAGTTCGAGAAGGCCAACAAGGGCTACAAGGTCGACGTCCAGGTCATCAACTGGAACGAGATCGACAAGCAGGTCAAGAACATGATCCAGGCGGGCGACCAGCCCGACCTGCTGCAGACCGGCGGCTACGCCGACAAGGTCTCCGACGACCTGCTCTACAAGGCGGATGAGGTGCTCTCGCCCAAGACGAAGGAGAACCTCATACCCTCCTTCGCCAAGGCCGGCGAGGTCGACGGCACCCAGTACGGCATCCCGTGGGTCTCCTCGAGCCGCGTGATGTTCTACAACAAGGCCGTCCTGAAGAAGGCCGGCGTGAAGACGCCGCCGAAGACCTGGGACGAACTCGCCGCCGCCGCAAAGAAGATCAAGGACTCCAAGGCCGCCGAGACCCCCTACGCACTGCCGCTCGGCCCCGAGGAGACCCAGGGCGAGACGATGATGTGGGAGCTCGGCAACGGCGGCGGCTACACCGACGCGAGCGGCAAGTACACGCTCGACAGCGCCAAGAACGTCGAGACCTTCGAGTGGCTCCAGAAGAACCTGGTCAAGCCCGGCCTCACGTACTCCAACCCGGCCTCCACCGACCGCAAGACGGCCTTCGCGGACTTCGCGGCCGGCAAGGTCGGCATGCTCAACGGCCACCCGAGCCTGATCCAGATGGCCAAGGACGGCAAGGTCGACTACGGCGTCGCGCCCATCCCCGGCAAGACGGGCCCGCTGGACAGCACCCTCGGCGTGGCCGACTGGATGATGGCGTTCAAGGACGGCGGCGCGGAGAAGGAAGGCGTGAAGAAGTTCCTCGACTTCACGTACTCCAAGAAGATGCTGGCCTTCGACGAGATGTACAACCTCATGCCGGTCACCCAGGACGCCCTCAAGGAGATGCAGTCCAGCGGCAAGCACAAGGACCTGGAGCCGTTCTTCGAGGTGCTTCCGAACGCCAAGTTCTACCCGCTGGGCGACACCTCGTGGGACGTCATCTCCGCCGAGATGAAGAAGACCGGCGGCAAGGCGGCGTCCGACGACCCGAAGTCGGTCCTCGGCGACCTGCAGAAGAAGGCGGAGGCGGCGGCAGCCGAGGCCAAGTAGCAGGCGGCAGGCCCTTGTTGGCCCAGTTCGCCCCGTTCACTCCGTACGCAAGGAGTCCTTGTGTCACTGAAGGCCCCTCCGCCCCCGGCCGACACCGGCCGGGGACGGGGCGGGCGCGCACCCAGGCCGGTCAGCCGCCGCAGCGGCATCGCCAGGCTCGGCCCGCTGCCCTGGATAGCGCCCGTCATCCTGCTGATCCTCGCCGTGGTCGTCTGGCCGGTCGTCGAGCTGATCCGCACCTCGTTCCTCAATGTGTCCATCGCCGGTGTCGTGCGCGGCAGCGCGGGAACCGACAAGTTCAAGAAGCTCTTCGAGGAGAGCGACTTCGGCTCGGTGCTCTTCTGGACGACCGTCTGGACGGTCGTCGTCGTGAGCGTCACGATGCTGCTCTCGCTTGGTCTCGCCCAGCTGTTCAACCAGAAGTTCCCCGGCCGCCGCATCACGCGCTGGGCGCTCATCGCCCCCTGGGCGGCGTCCGTCCTGATGACCGCCATCGGCTTCAAGTGGATGCTCAACCAGACCGCGGGCGTGCTCAACACGGTCATGCTCGACCTCGGTCTCATCGACAAGTCCAAGGACTGGCTGGGCTCTTCGGACACCGCCTGGCCGTGGATGATGGCCGTCGCCGTCTTCGTCTCGCTGCCCTTCACCACGTACACACTGCTCGCCGGACTGCAGACGATCCCGCAGGACGTCTACGAGGCGTCGCGGATCGACGGGGCCGGCGGCTGGCAGACGTACCGGCACATCACGCTGCCGATGCTGCGGCCCGCGTTCCTCGTCGGCGTCGTCATCAACCTCATCAACGTCTTCAACTCCTTCCCGATCATCTGGGCCATGACGCAGGGCGGTCCTGGCTACGACACCTCCACGTCGATGGTGTTCATGTACAAGCTGAAGGAGACCGACATCGGTGAATCCGCTGCGATGTCGGTGGTCAACTTCGCGATGGTCGTGGTGCTCGTGCTGATCTTCCTGAAGGTCAGCCGGTGGAACGAGGAGGACTGATGGCCACCGCGACGGCGACCCGACCGGGGTCGCAGAAGGCCAAGAAGCCCAAGCGCACGTTCCGGCCGCGCACACTCGTCATCACCGTCGTCGCCTGGGCGCTCGCGGCGCTCTTCCTGGCGCCGTACCTGGAGATGGTGATCACGGCGCTGCGGCCCAAGAACGAGCTGCGGGACCGCACGTACCTGCCCGAGAACTTCGAGTGGGCGAACTTCATCGACGTATGGAAGGAGTCCGAGCTCGGCCAGAACCTGCAGGTCACCCTGTTGGTCGCGGGCGGGGCGACGCTCCTGGTGCTGCTCGTCTCGCTGCCCGCCGCCTACTACACGGCCCGCATGCGCTACCGCGGCCGCAAGGCCTTCCTGCTGCTCGTCCTGGTCACGCAGATGTTCCAGCCGACCGCCCTGCTCGTCGGTCTCTACCGCGAGTTCCACCAGCTGGACATGCTCAACTCGGTCTGGACGCTGATCATCACCAACGCGGCGTTCAACCTCGCCTTCGCGGTGTGGATCCTGACCGCCTACATCAGCTCGATCCCGCCGGAGCTGGAGGAGGCCGCCATGGTGGACGGCACCAGCCGCTTCGGCGCCATGGTGAAGGTGACGCTGCCGCTCGCGCTGCCCGGTGTGGTGACCGCGGTGATCTTCACCTTCATCACCTCCTGGAACGAGTTCGTGATGGGGCTCACGCTCACCACCGAGCCCGACAAGCAGCCGCTGACCGTCGGCATCAACAATTTCATCGGCGCCTACACCGTGGAGTGGAACTACCTCTTCGCGGCGTCCGTCGTGGCGATCGTGCCGGTCATCGTGCTCTTCGCCTTCATCGAGCGGCATGTCGTCTCGGGTCTCACGGCGGGCTCGGTCAAGTAACGGATCGGTCCTTACAGGCCGGGTCTGGGTGGTTTGGAGTGCATCCTCACCACTTGGACCCGGCCTGTCCGGCTGTTGGCCTTGGCAGATTTCCGTCAAGGACTTGACTGCGCTAACCCCTTCAGCAGAGCTTGGAGTTCACAACTTGTACGGGCGGCGACGATGCCGTTACGTCATACGGAAAAGGGTGGCTGAGTCAATGGAGACTCCGGGGTCGCAGTCCTCGCTGCACCGGGCCAATCTCGAGCGGGTCGTACGCGCCGTACGTCTCGCCGGTTCGCTCACTCAGGCCGAGATCGCCAGGACGACCGGCCTGTCGGCGGCCACGGTCTCCAACATCGTCCGCGAGCTCAAGGACGGTGGAACGGTCGAGGTCACGCCCACTTCGGCAGGGGGCCGCAGGGCCCGCAGCGTCTCGCTCAGCGGCGACGCGGGCATCGTCATCGGCGTGGACTTCGGCCATACGCACCTGCGCGTGGCCGTGGGCAACCTCGCCCACCAGGTGCTCGCGGAGGAGTCCGAGCCGCTGGACGTGGACGCGTCCGCCGCGCAGGGCTTCGACCGGGCCGAGCAGCTGGTCAGCAGGCTGATCGCGGCCACCGGCGTGGACCGCGCGAAGATCACCGGGGTCGGGCTCGGCGTGCCGGGACCGATCGACGTGGAGTCCGGGACGCTCGGCTCGACGTCGATCCTGCCGGGTTGGACCGGCACCAAGCCCGCCGAGGAGCTGGGCGGCCGCCTCGGGGTGCCCGTGCACGTCGACAACGACGCCAACCTCGGAGCGCTCGGCGAGCTGGTCTGGGGGAGCGGCCGCGGGGTCAAGGACCTGGCGTACATCAAGGTCGCGAGCGGTGTCGGCGCCGGCCTGGTGATCGACGGACGGATCTACCGCGGCCCCGGCGGCACGGCGGGCGAGATCGGGCACATCACCCTGGACGAGTCGGGCCCGGTCTGCCGCTGCGGCAACCGCGGCTGCCTGGAGACCTTCACCGCGGCCCGCTACGTTCTGCCGCTGCTGCAGTCCAGCCACGGCACCGATCTGACCATGGAGCGCGTGGTCGCCCTCGCGCGCGACGGAGACCCGGGCTGCCGCCGGGTGATCGCCGACGTCGGACGGCACATCGGCAGCGGTGTGGCGAATCTCTGCAACCTCCTGAACCCCAGCCGGGTCGTCCTCGGCGGCGACCTCGCGGAGGCCGGTGAGCTGGTCCTCGGGCCGATCAGGGAGTCCGTGGGGCGGTACGCGATCCCCAGTGCGGCACGCCAGCTCTCCGTGCTTCCCGGGGCACTTGGCGGCCGGGCCGAGGTGCTCGGGGCGCTGGCCCTCGCGCTCAGCGAAATGGGTGATTCGACCCTTTTGGACGGGTCTCTCCCTGCGCCCGCACCTGCCTTCACTTAGATAACGCATGGCACCGTTGTCATCTCGTTAAGGATTTACTCCTTGACGCTGGTGTGGCGGCCGAGTTGACTTCGAGCCACCTCGGCCGCAACGACGCGGCCACGTCAGGGAGGTTCCCAAATGAACACGCGTATGCGTCGTGCCGCCGTTGCCGTTGCCGCCACCACCATGGCCGTCACCCTTGCCGCCTGTGGCAGTGCCAAGGAATCCGGCGGTGACAAGGATGAAGCCGGTTCGGGCCCGAAGAAGGGTGACGCGCTGAACATAGGTCTGCTCCTGCCGGAGAACCAGACCGCGCGTTACGAGAAGTTCGACAAGCCGCTGATCGAGAAGCACATCAAGGAGCTGACCGACGGCAAGGCCAAGGTCACCTACGCGAACGCCAAGCAGGACGCGACCGTACAGAACCAGCAGGCCGACACCATGATCACCAACAAGGTGGACGTGCTGATCGTGGACGCCGTGGACTCCAAGGCGATCGCCGGTTCGGTCAAGAAGGCCAAGGACGCGGGCATCCCTGTCGTGGCGTACGACCGCCTTGCCGAGGGCCCCATCGACGCGTACACCTCCTTCGACAACGAAGAGGTCGGTCACGTCCAGGGCAAGGCCCTCCTTGAGGCCCTTGGGGACAAGGCCAAGGACGGCCAGATCGTGATGATGAACGGCGCGATCACCGACCCGAACGCCAAGCTCTTCAAGAAGGGCGCCGAGGCCGAGCTCAAGGGCAAGGTCAAGATCGGCAAGTCGTACGACACCAAGGAGTGGAAGCCGGAGAACGCCAACGCCAACATGGAGGGCGCGATCTCGGCCCTCGGCAAGAACAAGATCGTCGGCGTCTACTCCGCGAACGACGGCATGGCGGGCGGCATCATCACCGCCCTCAAGGCCGCGGGCCTCTCCAAGCTCCCGCCGGTCACCGGCCAGGACGCCGAGCTTGCAGGTGTGCAGCGCATCGTCGCGGGCGAGCAGTACATGAGCGTCTACAAGCCGTACGCCCCCGAGGCCGAGGCCGCCGCCAAGATGGCCGTCGCACTGGGCAAGGGCGAGAAGCTGGACTCCATCGCCAAGGACACAGTCGACAGCCCCACCACCAAGGGCGTTCCCACCGTGCTCGTCCCGGTCGTCTCCCTGACCAAGGACAACATCAAGGACACCGTCCTCAAGGACGGCATCTACGCGGTCGACGAGATCTGCACCACCAAGTACAAGGCCGACTGCGACAAGCTGGGCCTGAAGTAAGTCCCCCTCCCCACACGGGACTTCACCACCATTGAGGCCTGTCCGGTGCCTCGCTCCAACAGCCCCGCAGCTCTGCGGGGCGCCGGACAGAAACACCTCTCGTTCTCTTCTGTTCAACCTCCCGCCGGTCAGGCGGCGAAGGAGATGGTTCACGTGTCCGCTACGCCCGTGTTGGCGTTGCGCGGGGTCTCCAAGCGATTCGGTGCCGTCCAGGCGCTCACCGACGTAGAGCTTGAGGTCCACGCCGGTGAGGTGGTCGCCCTGGTCGGCGACAACGGCGCAGGAAAGTCCACGCTGGTCAAGACGATCGCTGGCGTGCATCCCATCGATGACGGTGTCATCGAGTGGGAAGGCAAGAGCGTCTCGATCAACAAGCCGCACGACGCCCAGAACCTGGGCATCGCGACCGTCTACCAGGACCTCGCGCTGTGCGACAACATCGACGTCGTAGGCAATCTCTACCTCGGCCGCGAGCTGCGCAGGCGCGGCGTGCTCAACGAGGTCGAGATGGAGCGCCGCGCCCGCGAGCTCCTCACCACGCTGTCGATCCGCATCCCCAGCGTCCGCATCCCGATCGCCTCGCTCTCCGGCGGCCAGCGCCAGACCGTAGCGATCGCCCGCTCGATGCTCGGCGAGCCCCAGCTCGTCATCCTCGACGAGCCCACCGCCGCCCTCGGCGTCGAGCAGACCGCACAGGTCCTCGACCTGGTGGAGCGGCTGCGCGAGCGTGGCCACGCGGTCATCCTCATCAGCCACAACATGGCGGACGTCAAGGCCGTCGCCGACAAGGTGGCGGTGCTCCGGCTCGGCCGGAACAACGGAGTCTTCGACGTGAAGGCCACCTCGCAGGAAGAGATCATCTCCGCCATCACGGGCGCCACGGACAATGCCGTGACCCGTCGCGCGGCGCGCAATGGGGAGGCCCAGAAGTGAGCATCGACAAGACCTCCACGCCCGGCGACGCACCCGTCGACGCCCCGGCCCCCGCCCCCGACGCCGTCACCGCGGTGGACCCCCGCCTGCTCGTGCGCGAGCAGGGCTTCGCCGGATACATCACCGAGTTCAAGCGGAAGATGCGCGCCGGTGACCTCGGCTCCATCCCGGTCGTCGTGGGCCTCATCATCATCTGGGCGATCTTCGCCTCGATGAACTCGCGCTTCATGACCGCGGAGAACCTCAGCAACATCTCCGTCGCCATGGTCGGCACCGGCATGATCGCCGTCGGCATCGTCTTCGTGCTGCTGCTCGGCGAGATCGACCTGTCGGTCGGCTCGGTCAGCGGTGTCGCGGGTGCGGTCGCCGCCGTGCTCGCCGTCACGCACGGCGCACCCGAGTGGATCGCGCTGATCGCCGCCGTCCTCACCGGCACTGTGATCGGCACCATCCACGGCTTCTTCTTCGCGCGGATCGGCGCCCCGGCGTTCGCCGTCACCCTGGCGGGCCTGCTGTTCTGGCAGGGCTTCATGCTCCAGATCCTGGGTGACAACGGCACCATCAACCTGGACTCCGACGGCCTGATCGCCAAGCTGACCTCGTACTACTTCACGGACGTCGCCGCGGCCTACGGCCTCGCGATCGTCGCGGTCGTGGCGTTCTTCCTCTCCTCCTTCCTGGACAGCCGCCGCCGCGAGGCGGCCGGTGTCCCGTCCAGGCCGCTGAGCGAGATCATCGTGCGCACGGCCGTCCTGGCCGTCGTGGCCTTCGCCGCCGCGATCATGTTCAACCAGTACAAGGGCCTCCCGCTGGCCCTGGTGATCTTCCTGGTGGTCCTGGTCGGCACCGACTTCGTCCTTCGCCGCACGGGCTACGGCCGCAAGGTCTTCGCCCTCGGCGGCAGCGTCGAGGCGTCCCGCCGCGCCGGTATCAACGTCACCCTGATCCGTACGTCGGTCTACGCGATCGCCGGTACGTTCGCGGCGGCGGGCGGCCTCTTCATGGCCTCCAAGATCGCCGCTGCCAACCAGGGCGCCGGCACCGGTGACCTCCTGATGAACGCCATCGCGGCGGCCGTCATCGGCGGCACCAGCCTCTTCGGCGGCCGCGGCCGCACCTGGAACGCCCTCCTGGGCGTCATGGTCATCACGTCCATCCAGTACGGCCTGGCACTCGAAGGCATCGCGACGCCGGTCCAGTACATGATCACCGGTGGCGTACTGCTCGCCACGGTCGTGATCGACTCCGTAACCCGCAAGACCCAGAAGACGGCAGGCCGCGCCTGACCTGCCACAACCCCGAGCGGGGGCTGCCCGGTACCGCAATGGCGCGGTGCCGGGCAGTTCTCTGTGTACCGCCGATCGCGTGATGCACAACTCCCGGCCCGGACGCCGCCGTCAATGGCGGAACATTAGACTCAACAGGCCCGGGCAACATCCGGTCAACGCTCGAACAGCTCTACTGCAAGGAGGCACGGGTGCCGCTGCTGACCCGCATCAGGGGACCGCGCGATCTGGACCGGCTCAGCCAGGAGGAGCTGATCCAGCTGGCCGACGAGATCCGCACCTTCCTCGTCGACGCAGTCTCCAAGACAGGCGGCCACCTCGGCCCCAACCTCGGCGTGGTCGAGCTCACGATCGCCATGCACCGCGTCTTCGAGTCCCCCCAGGACAAGATCCTCTTCGACACCGGCCACCAGAGCTATGTGCACAAGCTGCTCACCGGCCGCCAGGACTTCTCCAAGCTGAAGATGAAGGGCGGCCTCTCCGGCTACCCCTCGCAGGCCGAGTCCGACCACGACGTGATCGAGAATTCGCACGCCTCCACCGTCCTCGGCTGGGCCGACGGCCTCGCCAAGGCCAATGAGCTGCGCAAGAAGGACGACCACGTCGTCGCCGTCATCGGCGACGGCGCGCTCACCGGCGGCATGGCCTGGGAGGCGCTCAACAACATCGCCGCCGCCAAGGACCGCCCCCTGGTGATCGTCGTCAACGACAACGAGCGTTCGTACGCGCCCACCATCGGCGGCCTCGCCAACCACCTGGCCACCCTGCGCACCACGGACGGCTACGAGCGCTTCCTGGCCCGCGGCAGGGACCTCCTGGAGCGCACCCCGGTCGTCGGCAAGCCCCTCTACGAGACGCTGCACGGCGCGAAGAAGGGCCTGAAGGACTTCATCGCCCCGCAGGGCATGTTCGAGGACCTCGGCCTGAAGTACGTCGGCCCGATCGACGGCCACGACATCGAGGCCCTGGAGTCCGCCCTGGCGCGCGCCAAGCGCTTCGGCGGCCCGGTCATCGTGCACTGCATCACCGAGAAGGGCCGCGGCTACAAGCCCGCCCTGGAGGACGAGGCCGACCACTTCCACTCCGTCGGCAAGATCCACCCCGACACCGGACTGCCGATCGCGTCCTCCGGCGTCGACTGGACCTCCGTGTTCGGCGAGGAGATGGTCAAGCTCGGCCACGAGCGCGAGGACATCGTCGCGATCACCGCGGCCATGCTCCAGCCGGTCGGCCTCGACAAGTTCTCCAAGGAGTTCCCGGAGCGGGTCTACGACGTCGGCATCGCCGAGCAGCACGGCGCGGTCAGCGCCGCGGGCCTGGCCACCGGCGGCCTGCACCCCGTCTTCGCCGTGTACGCGACCTTCCTCAACCGCGCCTTCGACCAGCTCCTGATGGACGTGGCCCTGCACAAGTGCGGCGTCACCTTCGTCCTGGACCGGGCCGGCATCACCGGCACCGACGGCGCCTCGCACAACGGCATGTGGGACATGTCGATCCTGCAGTGCGTGCCGACCCTGCGGATCGCCGCACCGCGCGACGCCGACCAGGTCCGCCTGCAGCTGCGCGAGGCCGTCGAGGTCGAGGACGCCCCCACCGTGGTGCGCTTCTCCAAGGGCGCGGTCGGCCCGGCCGTCAAGGCCGTCGGCAAGGTCGGCGGCATGGACGTGCTCCGCAAGGCGGCCACCCACCGGCCCGACGTCCTCCTGGTCTCCGTGGGCGCGCTCGCCCCGATGTGCCTGGAGATCGCCGATCTGCTCAACAAGCAGGGCATCACGACGACGGTCGTCGACCCCCGCTGGGTCAAGCCCGTCGACGAGGCGCTCGCCCCGCTCGCCGAGCAGCACCGCGTCGTCGTCACCGTCGAGGACAACTCCCGCGCGGGCGGCGTCGGTTCGGCGATCGCCCAGGCCCTGCGCGACGCGGGCGTCGACGTACCGCTGCGCGACTTCGGCATCCCGCCGCGCTTCCTCGACCACGCGTCCCGCAAGGAGGTCATGGCCGAGATCGGCCTGACCGCCCCGGACATCGCCCGCCAGGTGACAGGTCTGGTGGCGAAGCTCGACGGGCGCTTCGAGCGGGGAGCGGCCGTGGACTCGGTCGACCCGGCGGCGGAGCCCGCGCGCGACTGACGTCAACCACGCGGTTCTTCGGGCCGGTCCCACCACCCTGTACGGGTGGTGGGACCGGCCCATTTGCGTGAATCCCCCCGTGCCGCGGCTTGCGGACCACCCCCCGTCTCGATCATGTCGAGGACGACAAGCGTGGAGGTACGTCCGTGACAAGCACCCTTTTCAGAACGAAGAGCGTCGAGCAGTCCATCCAGGACACCGTCGAACCGGAGCATGCGCTCAAGAAGTCGCTCTCCGCCCTCGACCTCATGGTCTTCGGCGTCGGCGTCATCATCGGCACCGGCATCTTCGTCCTGACCGGCAAGGTGGCCAAGGAGAACGCGGGGCCTGCGACCGCGCTCGCGTTCGTCGCCGCCGGCATCGTCTGCGCCCTTGCGGCCCTGTGCTACGCCGAGTTCGCCTCGACCGTCCCGGTGGCCGGATCGGCGTACACCTTCGCCTACGCCTCCATCGGTGAGCTGCCCGCCTGGATCATCGGCTGGGACCTCGTCCTCGAATTCGCCCTGGGTACGGCCGTCGTCGCGGTCGGCTGGTCCGGGTATGTGCGCTCCCTGATGGACAACGCGAACTGGCATCTCCCTAATGCGCTGGAAGGCCCCGACATTCCAGGCGGCAGCTTCGACATCCTGGCCTTCCTGCTGGTCCTGGTGCTGACCGCGATCCTGGTGGTCGGCATGAAGCTGTCCGCCAACATCACCGCGGTCGTCGTGGCCATCAAGGTGACGGTGGTCATGATCGTGATCATCGCGGGTCTCTTCTTCATCGTGGGTGACAACTACTCGCCGTTCATCCCCGACGCGGTGACCCCGGAGATCGGGGTGGGCTGGGAAGACGCCCCCATGGTTCAGCTGCTCTTCGGCTACGAACCCACCAACTTCGGCGTCATGGGCATCTTCACCGCGGCCTCCGTCGTCTTCTTCGCCTTCATCGGCTTCGACGTGGTGGCCACTGCCGCCGAGGAGACCAAGAACCCGCAGCGCGACATGCCGCGCGGCATCCTCGGCTCGCTCTTCATCTGCACGGTGCTTTACGTGGCCGTCTCGCTCGTGGTCACCGGCATGCAGCACTACACCAAACTGTCCGTCAGCGCGCCCCTCGCCGAAGCCTTCAAGGCCACCGGCCACCCCTGGTACGCCGGCGCCATCAGCTTCGGTGCCGCCGTCGGCCTGACCACCGTGTGTCTGATCCTGCTGCTCGGGCAGACGCGTGTGTTCTTCGCGATGAGCCGCGACGGTCTGCTGCCGCGCTTCTTCTCCATCACGCACCCGCGCTTCAAGACCCCTTACCGCCCGACCATCCTCCTTGGCGTCCTCATCGCCGTCATCGCCGGCTTCACCAGCATCAACGAGCTCGCGACCCTGGTGAACATCGGGACCCTCTTCGCGTTCGTCGTCGTGGCCATCGGCGTGATCGTCCTGCGCCGCACCCGCCCCGAACTGCACCGCGCCTTCCGCACCCCGCTGGTGCCGCTGGTGCCCATCATCTCGGTGGCCGCCTCGGTGTGGCTGATGCTGAACCTGCCCGGCGAGACGTGGCTGCGGTTCGGCATCTGGATGGTGCTCGGCTTCGTCGTCTACTTCCTGTACGGGCGCTCGCACAGCCGGCTCGGCCGGGGCGAGACGACGTTCCCGCCCGGAAAAGTTCTTTAACCGCCGCGCTCTCTTCCTGCCGACCTCCCGGCCCCGTATGTCCCGCTCTGTCGGGGACTGCGGGGCCGGATAGCGTGCACCCCATGCTCGCCGAGCCCTCCGCTTCCCTGCGCTCCGTACGCGCCCCCCGGGTGCCGCGCCCGCGCACGGAGCACGCACCGGCACCCCGCCGCCCGTACTGGAGGCGCCTGCTCCCGCTCCTCGCCGCGCTGGCCCTCCTCACCCGGGTGCCCTCCTTCCGGTGGCCGCTGTGGAGCCCGGACGAGGGCTATCTCGCCGTCCAGGCAAGGATGTTGGCGGACGGCGGGGCGCTCTACGAAACGGTCGTCGACCGCAAGCCGCCGCTCGTCCCCTGGCTGTACGAAGGGGCCTTCGCGCTCTGCGGCGACGTGAGCCTGCTCCCGCTGAAGGTGCTCGCGGTCGCGGCCCAGCTCACGACGGCCGTCCTGCTCGTCTGCGTCGCCCGGTGCCGCTGGGGCGACGGCGCGGGCCGCACGGCGGGCATCCTCTATCTCCTGATCTCGGTCGGCCTGAACCCGGAGGACGTACAGGCGGCCACCTTCGAGGTGTTCATGCTGCCCTGCACGGCGGCCGCCCTGTGGTGCGCCGACCGGCGCTGGTGGGCCCTGGCCGGGGCCGCGGTGGCCTGCGCGTTCCTCGCCAAGCAGACCGGGGGAGCGACGCTGGTGCCGGTGGCGTGGCTGCTGTGGCACTCAGGGGCGTGCCGAAGGGACGTACTGCGCCTGGGAGTTGGCCTGTGCGGCCCGGTCCTCGCTGCCGCCGCCGCCACCGATCCGGCGGGATTCCTGTTCTGGACAGTGACGGGATCGGGCGCCTACGCCTCCTTCACCGGGTCCGAACTCCACGTGCTCGCCAGGGGTTTGACCAACGCGGCGATCCTCGCGGCGGCCTGTGCGGGGATCATCCCGCCGGTCGTACGCGTCCTGCGCATCGCGCGCACCGGCTCGGCGGATCTGTGGCTATGGCTCGCCTCATCGGCGGGCGCGGTCCTGGTCGGCTTCCACTTCTTCGGCCACTACTACCTCCAACTCACACCACCATTGGCCCTGTTGGGCGCGGCGGCACTCCATATCCTCCCCCGAGAGCGCACCCTGACGGCAGTGTCCGTGACGGCCGGGGCGTGTGCGCTGTTCCTGGCCTGGGGGATGCTGGCGCCGCACCCCGAACTGGCGCACGCCGAGCGGATCGCCGACGAGGTCAGGGCGCGCACCTCCCCGCGCGACCGGGTGCTGCTGTGGGGGATACACCCCGAGACGTACTGGCTGGCCGACCGCGACCCCGCGAGCCGCTATCTGACCGCGGGACTCCTGACCAACTACAGCGGCGGCCGCAACGGCCCCCAGGTGGGCGAGAAGTACGCGGTTCAGGGCGCCTGGCCGGTCTTCCGCGCCGAGCTCGCGGCGGCCCCGCCCGCACTGATCGTGGACGACTCACGGGGCAAGCCGTTCGCCCCGGAGCGAGTGCCTTCACTGCGCCGGGTGCTCGCGGCGGGCTACGCGCCGGTGGCGACGGTGGACGGCGCGGTGATCTACTCCCGCCAGGCGCTCCGCTGGAAGTGACGCGAGGTGCCGTCTGTTACCTGCGGCGCCGTCGTGGCTGGTCGCGCAGTTCCCCGCGCCCCTTCAGGGCGCTCCCGCACCCGCAGCGGACTTCGCCCGACCTGCTTAGGCGCTGGGCTGACGTACCGAGCGCGGGCCCAGGCACACGCCGCCCAACTCCTCGACGCGGAGGCGGAGTTCACGGTCGGCGGTGACTACGACACGGGGCCGGTCCGGGCTCTCGGCCACGATCTCCACGATCCGGTCGTCGCCGCTGCCGGGAGCCGAGTCGACGCGTACGCCCGGCACGGACTCCACACCGCGGGCCTGCCCCTCGACGACGAGCACGACGTCCAGCGGGCCCGGAAGCCCGGGAAGACCCTCATCGGCGTACGGAACCAGGCGATCCCTGAGCCGCTCGGCGGCCCCGCGCCGGTCGCGCCACCAGCCGTCGGGGACCGAGCCGACGACGTTCGCCGCGTCGACGACGAGCAGAGTTCTCATGCCGTCACCCTGGCATACCGAGGGTCCGGGCCCTGAACGGTGGATGTGCCCGGCAAACGTAGACTTGTGGGCCGTCGGCCCCCAGGACCTGTCCGCCCCCCCCGAACCCCCGGACGGTCCCCAGGCCACGGCAAGCGAACGCTCGAAGGAAGGTCGGCGCCGAGTCATGCCGCAGAGGTCAGCCCCCAGGCCCGGGCAGGAGCCCGCCCACCCGGCCGGCGCCGACCGCGCCGCGACCGGTACGCCCGAGACCGGCCGCTGGCTGCTGCGCGGCAAGGACGACCGGCTCACCGCGTACGCCCGCACGGACGGGGGCCTGCTGCGCTGGACGGAGACCCGGCCCGGCGGCCCCGCCTTGACGGGCCCCGACTTCTTCGGCGCCCCGGACATCACCCACCTCACCCTGGCCCAGGGCGCCGACGGGTACGTGCACTTCATCGGCCTGCGACGGCGCCCGAAGCCGGACGGCGCCGACCCCGAGGTCGATGTCGTGCACGCCATCCAGTACCAGTCGGGGCGTCCGCTCATGGACTGGCGCTCGCTCGGCAACCCGCACACCAAACTCGTCGAGCGGGCCCCGCATCTCGGCGCCCCGACCGCCGCCGTGGACGCCGCGGGCACGGTCCATGTCTTCGTACGGGACGCCGTGAACAGCGTCCGGCTGCGGCGCGAGGGCAAGGGCGGCCAGTGGGAGGGCTGGAAGGACTTCAAGGTCCGCCAGGTCCTCGACGGCATCGTGGCCGTCGCCACCTCGACGGGACGCGTGGAGGTCTTCGGACCCGCGGCCGACAAGACGCTGCACTGGGCCCAGGAGAAGCAGGGCGGCGAGTTCGTGCGCGGCGACGACATCCCGCTGGCCCCGGCCCCCGGCTCGGGCACGGCCCTGGAAACCGCCGAGGACGGCCTCACGTACTACGCCTCCGACGCCCGCACCACGGCCGTCCAGGCCCACCGCCCAGACGCCCCCGCGATCCCCCTGGACGGCACCCCCGGCCCGGGCCCCACGGCGGCCCTGCGCGCGACGATCGACGGCCACGACTGCACGATCCTCGCCCACCGCACCCGTACGGGACGCCCCGCACTCGCGGCGTTCCCCACGGAGCGGGAGGAGGCGGGCCTGTGGTGGTCCGAGACCGGCGAACCGTGCCTGGGCTCACCGGCGTTGGCGCTCGACACCCACGGGCGGGTGGTGCTCGCGGCGATCGGCGTGGACGGCGCGCTGCACATCGCGCGGCAGAAGGCGGAGCCGGGCCTCGCCCTGGACGCGTGGACGCGGGTCTGACCCGCCCGTCGTCAGCCCGGGAAAACGGAGAAGGGGCGCCCGGTCGGCAGTCGACCGGGCGCCCCTCTCACTGTTCAGGAGTCACTGCTCAGGTGTTACGCGGGCACGCTCGCCACGCCCTGCTCCAGGAACTTCTTGCCGGTGACCCGCTCGCTGACGCCCGCCCGGTCCAGGTACGGCGTGATGCCGCCCAGGTGGAAGGGCCAGCCGGCGCCGGTGATCAGGCACAGGTCGATGTCCTGCGCCTCGGCGACGACACCCTCGTCGAGCATGAGCCCGATCTCCTGCGCCACGGCGTCGAGCACGCGGTCGCGGGTCTGCTCCTCGGTCAGGACGGAGTCGCCCTGCTTGAGGAGAGCGGCGACCTCGGGGTCGAGCTCCGGCTTCCCGCTGTCGTACACGTAGAAGCCGCGCTTGCCGGCCTTGACGACGGCCGCGAGGTTCGGGGACACCGTGAAGCGCTCCGGGAAGGCGCGGTTCAGGGTCTCCGACACGTGCAGACCGATGGCCGGGCCGACCAGCTCCAGGAGGACCAGCGGCGACATCGGCAGACCGAGCGGCTCGACGGCCTTCTCGGCGACGGCGACCGGGGTGCCCTCGTCGATGACGTTCTGGATCTCGCCCATGAAGCGGGTGAGGATGCGGTTCACGACGAACGCCGGGGCGTCCTTCACGAGCACCGCGGTCTTCTTCAGCTTCTTGGCGACACCGAAGGCCGTGGCCAGCGAGGCGTCGTCCGTCTGCTCGCCGCGGACGATCTCCAGGAGCGGGAGGATCGCGACCGGGTTGAAGAAGTGGAAGCCGACGACCCGCTCGGGGTGCTTCAGCTTCGACGCCATCTCGGTGACGGACAGCGAGGAGGTGTTGGTGGCGAGGATGGCGTGCGCCGGAGCGACGGCCTCCACCTCCGCGAACACCTGCTGCTTGACGCCGATCTCCTCGAAGACGGCCTCGATGATGAAGTCGGCGTCGGAGAAGCCCTCGGCCTTGTCCAGGACACCGGAGACCAGACCCTTGAGGCGGTTGGCCTTGTCCTGGTTGACGCGACCCTTGAGGAGCAGCTTGTCGATCTCGGCGTGGACATAGCCCACACCCTTGTCGACGCGCTCCTGGTCGATGTCGGTCAGCACGACCGGCACCTCGAGGCGGCGCAGGAAGAGCAGCGCAAGCTGCGAGGCCATCAGGCCCGCGCCGACGACGCCGACCTTGGTGACCGGACGCGCCAGGTTCTTGTCCGGGGCACCCGCCGGGCGCTTGGCGCGCTTCTGTACGAGGTTGAACGCGTAGAGCCCGCTGCGCAGTTCGCCACCCATGATGAGGTCGGCGAGCGCGACGTCCTCCGCGTCGAAGCCCTTCTGCAGGTCGCCGTCCTTGGCGCCCTCGATGATCTCCAGGGCGCGGTACGCGGCCGGGGCCGCACCGTGCACCTTGGAGTCGGCGATGCCACGGCCGCGCGCGACGGCGGCGTCCCAGCCCTCGCCGCGGTCGATCTCGGGGCGCTCCACCGTGAGCGAGCCGTTGAGGACGGAGGCCGTCCAGATCAGCGACTGCTCCAGGAAGTCGGCGCCCTCGAAGATCGCGTCGGCGATGCCGAGCTCGAAGACCTGCTTGCCCTTGAGCTGGCGGTTCTGGTTCAGCGAGTTCTCGATGATGACCGAGACGGCCTTGTCGGCGCCGATCAGGTTCGGGAGCAGCGCACAGCCGCCCCAGCCCGGGACCAGACCGAGGAAGACCTCGGGCAGCGAGAAGGCGGGCAGCGCCTTGGAGACGGTGCGGTAGGAGCAGTGCAGACCGACCTCGACGCCACCGCCCATCGCGGCACCGTTGTAGTAGGCGAAGGTCGGCACGGCGAGGCCGGACAGACGCTTGAAGACGTCGTGCCCGCTCTTGCCGATGACGAGCGCGTCCTCGTGGCGCTTGAGGATCTCCACGCCCTTGAGGTCGGCGCCGACGGCGAAGATGAACGGCTTGCCGGTGATGCCGACGCCGACGATCGTGCCCTCGGCCGCCTCCTTCTCGACCTGGTCGATGGCGACGTTCAGGTTCGCCAGCGAGCCGGGGCCGAAGGTGGTCGGCTTGGTGTGGTCGAAGCCGTTGTCGAGCGTGATGAGCGCGAAGCGCCCGGCGCCCGCGGGCAGGTCGAGGTGGCGTACGTGCGCCTGCGTGACGACCTCGTCCGGGAACAGCTCGGCCGCGCCCTTCAGAAGCTCAGCGGTGTCGGTGCTCACTTGCTGCCTCCGTTGAAGTTCGGGTTCTCCCAGATGACCGTGGCGCCCATGCCGAAGCCGACGCACATCGTCGTCAGGCCGTAGCGGACCTCGGGCTGCTTCTCGAACTGCCGCGCCAGCTGCGTCATCAGACGTACGCCGGAGGAGGCGAGGGGGTGGCCGTACGCGATGGCGCCGCCGTACTGGTTCACGCGCGCGTCGTCGTCGGCGATGCCGTAGTGCTCGAGGAAGGCGAGCACCTGGACGGCGAAGGCCTCATTGATCTCGAAGAGACCGATGTCGTCGATGGTCAGGCCCGCCTGGGCGAGCGCCTTCTCCGTGGCCGGGATCGGCCCGTAGCCCATGACCTCGGGCTCGACGCCCGCGAAGGCGTACGAGACAAGGCGCATCTTGACCGGCAGGTTGTTCTCGCGGGCGAAGTCCTCGGAGGCGATGATCGACGCCGTGGCGCCGTCGTTGAGGCCCGCGGCGTTGCCGGCGGTGACGCGGCCGTGCGTACGGAACGGCGTCTTCAGACCCGAGAGGTTCTCGAGGGTCGTGCCGGGCCGCATCGGCTCATCAGCGGTGGCGAGACCCCAACCGGTCTCACCGGCCTCGGCGTTCGTCCGGCGTACGGAGACCGGCACCAGGTCCTGCTGGATCTTGCCGTTGGCGTACGCCTTGGCGGCCTTCTCCTGCGAGCGCACCGCGTACTCGTCGGAACGCTGCTTGGTGATGCTCGGGTAGCGGTCGTGCAGGTTCTCGGCGGTCATGCCCATGAAGAGGGCGGACTCGTCGACGAGCTTCTCGCTCACGAACCGCGGGTTCGGGTCGACTCCCTCACCCATGGGGTGGCGGCCCATGTGCTCGACACCACCGGCGATGACGGCGTCGTACGCGCCGAACGCGATGGAGCCGGCCGTCGCCGTCACGGCGGTGAGGGCGCCGGCGCACATGCGGTCGATGGAGTATCCCGGCACGGACTGAGGCAGGCCCGCCAGGATCCCGGCGGTGCGGCCCAGCGTCAGGCCCTGGTCGCCGATCTGCGTGGTCGCGGCGATGGCGACCTCGTCGATCTTGGCGGGGTCGAGGTCCGGGTTGCGGCGCAGCAGCTCCCGGATGGCCTTCACGATGAGGTCATCCGCACGGGTCTCGTGATAGATGCCCTTCGGGCCCGCCTTGCCGAACGGGGTGCGGACGCCATCAACGAAGACGACGTCCCTGACGGTACGAGGCACGATGGCTCTCCTCCAGGGTGCGGGTGCGCCTGCGGCGCGCTTCCGGGAACCATGCTACTTGTCGGTAACTAGGCTGCCCAGTCCCGGTTCGGGGAGGCGAAGGTCACACTTGGCCTGCGGCCTGGCTGGGCGGTGCGTTCCGGCCCCCGGGGCGGGGCGCGCCGATCCCCCCGGCTGCCGCAGGGCGGGTGCGCCGATGCGTCCCGGCTGCCGCAGGGCGGGCCGTCCTGTCCCGCCGCTTCGCGGCGGATCCTTTCCCGCCCGCCCACCCGATTACCCGGCATCCGCCAGGGGCGTACGGGGCCGCGCGCCCTTACAACGCGAGCCACCCACCCGCCCTCCCCGTGTTGCGGGGTAATCGGGTGGGTGGGTGGGAGAGATCCGCCGCGAAGCGGCGGGACAGGAACGCGCCCCGCGGTCGGCAAGGGCGCGCCCGGTGCCGTCAGGTCAGGGCCGTTACCAGAGCCGGGGTCACCTGCGTGATTTGCCAGTTCCGTGCGCCGTGGGCGGACAGGGCGGCCGAGACCGAGTCGGGGGTCACCTCGGTCGGCGGCTCCCAGCAGACCCTTCGTACCGTGTCCGGAGTGATCAGGTTCTCCTGAGGCATGTTCAGCTCATCGGCAAGCGCCGAGACCGCCGCCCGCGCAGCGGAGAGCCGAGCCGCGGCCGCCGGGTCGCGGTCCGCCCAGGAGCGGGGCGGCGGGGGCCCGGACACGGCCTGCCCCGGCTGGGGCAGCTCGGAGTCGGGCAGGGCCTTGGCCCGGTCCACCGCGGCCTGCCACTGCTCCAGCTGGCGCCGCCCCATGCGGTGCCCGAAGCCGGTGAGACCGGCGAGCGCGTGCACGTTGGGGGGCAGCGAAAGCGCCGCCTCGACGATCGCGCCGTCGCTCAGCACCTTGCCGGGCGACACGTCACGCCGCTGGGCGACACGGTCACGCGCGGTCCACAGCTCCCGTACGACCGCCATCTGACGACGCCGCCGCACCTTGTGCATGCCGGACGTACGACGCCAGGGGTCCTTGCGGGGCGGCGCGGGCGGCGCGGAGGCGATCGCGTCGAACTCCTCGCGGGCCCACTCCAGCTTGCCCTGCCGGTCGAGCTCCTTCTCCAGGGCGTCGCGCAGGTCGACGAGGAGCTCCACGTCCAGCGCCGCGTAGCGGAGCCAGGGCTCGGGCAGCGGGCGCGTCGACCAGTCGACGGCCGAGTGCCCCTTCTCCAGGACGAAGCCGAGCACCCCCTCGACCATCGCGCCGAGGCCGACCCGGGGGAATCCGGCTAGCCGCCCCGCGAGCTCCGTGTCGAAGATGCTGGTCGGGATCATGCCTATTTCGCGGAGGCAGGGGAGGTCCTGCGTGGCGGCGTGCAGGACCCATTCCGTGCCGGAGATCGCCTCGCCGAGGCCCGAGAGGTCGGGGCAGGCGACGGGGTCGATCAGGGTGCTGCCCGCGCCTTCGCGGCGCAGCTGCACGAGGTAGGCGCGCTGGCCGTACCGGTAGCCGGACGCGCGCTCGGCGTCCACGGCCACGGGGCCACTGCCTGCCGCGAACGCGGCGATCACCTCGGCGAGGGCGGTCTCGTCGGCGACCACCGGGGGGATGCCATCACGCGGCTCGTCCAAAGGGATCGGCGCCGATTCGACGTCGTCCGGAGGGCCGCCTCCGGTGGTTCGCAGTGAGCTGTCTGCTGCGGTCTCTTGGGCGTCGGTCACCTGTCAAGGGTATCTGTGTATGCACAGCACCCGTCGACGGAACGTTCCGTCGACGGGTGTGCGAGGGGTGTAAATGAGTCAGTGGATGATTCCGGTGCGCAGCGCCACCGCTACCATCCCGGCCCGGTCACCCGTGCCGAGCTTGCGCGCGATACGGGCGAGGTGACTCTTCACGGTCAGGGCGGAGAGCCCCATCGAGACGCCGATGGCCTTGTTCGACTGGCCCTCGGCGACGAGGCGGAGCACCTCGACCTCGCGGCCGGACAGCTCGCGGTAGCCGCCGGGGTGGCTCGGGGCGCCCGGGGGGCGGCGGTGCATTCGGGCGGCGGCCGAGCCGATGGGCGCGGCGCCGGGACGGGTGGGGAGACCGACATTGGTACGGGTACCGGTGACGACATAGCCCTTCACGCCGCCCGCGAGGGCGTTGCGTACGGCGCCGATGTCGTCGGCGGCGGAGAGCGCGAGGCCGTTGGGCCAGCCCGCCGCGCGGGTTTCGGAGAGGAGCGTCAGGCCGGAGCCGTCGGGGAGGTGGACGTCTGCGACGCAGATGTCACGGGGGTTGCCGATGCGGGGACGAGCCTCCGCGATCGACGAGGCCTCGATCACGTCGCGCACACCGAGCGCCCACAGGTGGCGGGTGACGGTGGAGCGGACACGTGGGTCGGCCACGACGACCATGGCGGTCGGCTTGTTCGGGCGGTAGGCGACCAGGCTTGCGGGCTGCTCGAGGAGAACGGACACCAGGCCTCCTGGGGTGCGGGACGGAACCGGCTCGGGGATGAAGCCGGGACGAACCGTGCTTTCAAGGTCACCCACCTCTTCGGCACCAAACCCGCCCGCCTTTAGAGAATGATCACGATTTGGTGAGTAACAATTCGGACCATTCGGACACATGATCGATCATCCGAAGATCAACCCGAATCGCAGTCGTTCAGAAACGATCCCGCAGGTGTTACGTCGTCGGGCGAGCGGCCGGGCCCACCGGCGCCCGGCCGCTGGCCGTCACGGACTCTGCGGTCCCCGCCGCTGCGGCAGTGACACCACGGATCCGTCGCCCTGCCCGGCCGGCGGCAGCCCCGCGACCTGACAGAGCAGATCGCACCACGCCGCCAGGTGCGCCGCGGTGTCCGGCACCCCGCCGAACCCTTCGCCCGGCGCCGGCGTCCAGGAAGCCCGGATCTCGATCTGCGAAGCGGGCGGACGCTCGGCGAGTCCGCCGAAGTAGTGCGACCCGGCGCGCGTGACCGTGCCGCTCGGCGCCCCGCACACCAGACCGCGCGCCCCCAGCGCACCCGTCAGCCACGACCAGCACACCTCGGGAAGCAGCGGGTCCGCCGCCATCTCCGGCTCCAACTCCGCGCGCACCAGCGTGACGAGGCGGAACGTGCCGTGCCAGGCCTCGTGCCCCGCCGGGTCGTGCAGCAGCACAAGGCGGCCGTCCGCCAGGTCGTCGTCGCCGTCCACCACCGCCGCCTCCAGCGCGTACGCATACGGGGCGAGGCGCTGCGGAGGACGCGTCGGGTCGATCTCGATCTCAGGCCGAAGCCGTACCCCGCGCAGTGCGTCGACCGCCGCGCGGAAGGGCAACGGAGCCGATTCCGCCACCTTCCCCTCCGTACTTTCCATCTCGCCAGCGCCGTCCGACCGTTGTCCTTGAGCCGCAGCCATGCGGGGAAGATTAAGGGGAACGGCGGCTTCGCGCAGGGAGGGACACCCTTGAGAGGGGGCTCGGTCAAGGCAGGGTGTCCCTCTGGACAGGGGGCGCACGGGCCCGTGCGAGACTTTCCGCGTGAGTGCCAACAACAGCCAGAGCCCCGCGGGCCGGCAGAACGAAGCGACGTACGACTCGGCCTTCATGAAGGCCTGCAGGCGCGAGCCCGTGCCGCACACGCCGGTCTGGTTCATGCGGCAGGCAGGGCGCTCACTCCCCGAGTACCGCAAGGTGCGCGAGGGCACGGCCATGCTGGAGTCCTGCATGATGCCGGAGCTCGTCACGGAGATCACGCTGCAGCCGGTGCGCCGCCACAAGGTCGACGCCGCGATCTACTTCAGCGACATCGTCGTACCCCTCAAGGCCATCGGCATCGACCTCGACATCAAGCCGGGCATCGGCCCGGTCGTCGCCGACCCGATCCGCTCGCGCGCCGATCTCGCGCAGCTGCGGGACCTGACGCCCGAGGACGTCCACTACGTCACCGAGGCGATCGGGATGCTGACGGGCGAGCTCGGGTCGACGCCGCTCATCGGGTTCGCCGGTGCGCCTTTCACCCTCGCGAGTTACCTGGTCGAGGGCGGTCCGAGCCGTAACCACGAGCACACCAAGGCGCTCATGTACGGCGACCCGGAGCTGTGGGCCGAGCTGCTCGACCGGCTCGCGGAGATCACCGGGGCCTTCCTGAAGGTGCAGATCGAGGCGGGCGCGAGCGCCGTGCAGCTCTTCGACTCGTGGGTGGGCGCCCTCGCACCGGCCGACTACCGGCGCTCCGTGATGCCCGCGTCGAAGAAGGTGTTCGACGCGGTGGCCTCGTACGGCGTGCCGCGCATCCACTTCGGTGTCGGTACGGGCGAGCTGCTCGGCCTGATGGGCGAGGCGGGCGCAGACGTGGTGGGCGCCGACTGGCGGGTGCCGATGGACGAGGCGGCCCGGCGGGTCGGTCCCGGCAAGGCGCTGCAGGGCAACCTCGACCCGGCGGTCCTCTTCTCCACGCGCGAGGCGGTCGAGGCCAAGACCGACGAGGTGCTGGCCGCCGCTTCCGGGCTCGAGGGGCACATCTTCAACCTCGGCCACGGAGTCCTGCCGTCCACGGACCCGGACGCGCTGACGCGACTCGTGGAGCATGTCCACACGCGTACGGCAGTCTGAAAGATGTGCGTATGAAAGATGTCTGCTTGAAAGATGTCTGAAAAGGGTCCCTGTCCGATCGGGCAGGGACCCCTTTCTGCTGGAGGCGATGACGGTCCGGACCGTCCTCAGCAGGGCCTTTCCAGCCGTTGCTCAGACCCCCTTCGCCCGTACCGCCGCCACCGCCTTGCGGGCCGCCACCAGGATCGGGTCCCATACCGGTGAGAACGGTGGGGCGTAGCCGAGGTCCAGGGCGGTCATCTGTTCCGCCGTCATGCGTGCCGTCAGTGCCACCGCCGCGATGTCGACGCGTTTGGCGGCGCCCTCGCGGCCCACGATCTGGACGCCGAGCAGGCGGCCCGTGCCCCGTTCGGCGAGCATTTTCACCGTCATCACGGCCGCTCCGGGGTAGTAGCCCGCGCGGCTCGTCGACTCGATGGTCACCGTCACGTGCTGCAGGCCCGCGGCCCGCGCATCCCTCTCGCGCAGGCCCGTGCGGGCGATCTCCAGGTCGCAGACCTTGCTGACCGCCGTGCCGACGACACCGGGGAACGTCGCGTAACTCCCGCCCACGTTCGAGCCGATGACCTGGCCGTGCTTGTTGGCGTGCGTGCCGAGCGCGATGTGGCGTTCGCGGCCCGAGACCAGGTCGAGCACCTCCACGCAGTCGCCGCCCGCCCAGATGTTCTCGTGGCCGCGCACCCGCATCGCGAGATCCGTGAGCAGCCCGCCGTGCCGGCCCAGGGGCAGGCCCGCCGCCTTCGCGAGTTCCGTCTCGGGGCGCACGCCGATGCCGAGCACCACCACGTCCGCCGGATACTCGGCGTCCTCCGTGGCCACCGCCCTGACCCGGCCGTCCTCACCGGTGAGGATCTTGGTGACCTCGGAGTCGTTCACCATCTCGATGCCCATCCCCGACATCGCCTCGTGGACCAGGCGGCCCATGTCCGGGTCGAGCGTCGACATCGGCTCGGCGCGGCGGTTGACGACGGTGACCTCGTAGCGGCGCTGGATCAGCGCCTCGGCCATCTCGACGCCGATGTAGCCCGCGCCGATGACGACCGCCCTGCGGCCCGGCGTTTCGGCGAGCGTGTCCAGGAGCGCCTGGCCGTCGTCGAGGGTCTGCACGCCGTGCACACCGGGCGCGTCGATGCCCGGCAGCGGCGGGCGGATCGGGCGGGCGCCGGTGGCGATCACGAGTTTGTCGTACGCCGTCCACTCCTCGGCCCCGGTCTCCAGGTCCCGGCTGCGGACGCGCCGCCCCGCCGGATCGATCTCCGTGACCTCCGTGCGCATCCGCAGGTCGATGTCGCGTGCCCGGTGCTCCTCGGGCGTACGCGCGATCAGTTCGTCCCGCGAAGGGACGTCGCCGCCCACCCAGTAGGGGATGCCGCAGGCCGAGTACGAGGTGAAGTGACCGCGCTCGAAAGCGACGATCTCCAGCTCGTCCGGGCCCTTGAGCCTGCGTGCCTGCGACGCGGCGGACATGCCTGCCGCGTCGCCCCCGATGACCACCAGTCGCTCGCGTGCGCTGCTCGTGTCGCTCATACGGACACGCTACGACTCCGCAGCAGTTGACGGGCGATCAGTCGTCGTCGCCCCCGCCCTCGACTTCGCCCTCGCGCGTCAGCACCGGAGCGGGTCGCCGGGCCGGACGTGGCCGCATCAGCCGCTGCCACAGCACGACGATCAGCGCCGCCACCGCCGCGAACGGCAGGATCGCGCCGAGGGCGACCGCAAGCCACCGCAGCATCGTCACGAAGGCGCTCCAGCCGCCGGACAGCGCGTCCACGAACGTCGGATCGTCGTCGTCCGCGTCCGCCTTCTGCACGGCCGTCTCACTGAGCGAGAGCGTGATCGTGGACATGCTCGTACTGTCCTTCAGCGACGACTGCTGTGCGAGCAGCGCCTCCAGCTCGGACTGCCGGCTGCTCAACTCCCCTTCCAGGGTGACGACATCGCTCAGCTTCGTCGCCTTGTCCATCAGCTCCCGCACCCGCGCCACGCTCGCCCGCTGCGACTTGATGCGGCTCTCGACATCGACCACCTGATCGGTGACGTCCTGCGCCTTGGCCTTGCGCTCGATCAACTTGCCCGTTCCCTCAAGGGACTTGAGGACCTCCTCGTACCGATCCTGCGGCACCCGCAGCACGATCCGCGAGCGTTCGTGGCCGCGGCCGTCGCGGTCCGTCGTCTCGTCGCCGACGACCCCGCCCGCGTCCGTGGCGACCGCGCGCGCCTCCTCCAGCGCCTTCGGCACGTCCTTGACGCGGACGGTCAGGGACGCGGAGCGGATGATGTGCGTGCCGGTGAGCTTCGGCGGCTTCTTTGCGCCGGACTTGTCCGCCTGGCCGCCGCCCACGCCATGCTCGTCGGACGGGCCCTTCTGGTCCCTCGCGGCGCTGCCCGCCGCCTTGTCGCTGTCGCCGCCGCCGCCCGCGCTGCACCCCGCGAGCGCGAGGGCGACCGCGAGCAGGACGGCCGAGAGTGCCCGGACCGAGCGGTGCCTGGACGTGCTGGACGCGTTCATCCCGACGTACCCCCGAGGATCGTGGTGACTGTTGCTCCTTTGACGCCGGGGAGGTGCGGAGCGATGGTTGCCGACAGGTCCCGATGGGGTCACGGTCGGGACTCGCGCGGCTCGTAGAGTGGAGGTATGCGCGAAACGGACACACGTACGGGTACGGGTCATGTCGTGGTCATCGGCGGTGGGATCGCAGGCCTCGCGGCCGCCCATCGATTGCTGGACACCGGAGCCCGGGTGACCGTCCTTGAGGCCTCCGACCGGCTCGGCGGCAAGCTGCTTCCCGGCGAGATCGCAGGCGTCCGCGTCGACCTCGGCGCCGAGTCGATGCTCGCCCGCCGTCCCGAGGCCGTGGCCCTCGCCCGCGAGGTGGGCCTCGCGGACCGGCTGCAGCCGCCCGCCACCGCGACCGCCGCGATCTGGACCCGCGGCGCCCTGCGCCCGATGCCCAAGGGCCACGTCATGGGCGTGCCCGGCGACGCGTCCGCGCTCTCCGGGGTGCTCTCCGACGAAGGTCTTCACCGCATCGAGCAGGACCGCGAGCTGCCTGCCACCGAGGTGGGCGACGATGTCGCGGTCGGTGAGTACGTCGCCGGGCGGCTGGGCCGCGAGGTCGTCGACCGCCTGGTGGAGCCGCTCCTGGGTGGCGTGTACGCCGGTGACGCCTACCGCATCTCGATGCGCTCGGCGGTGCCGCAGCTCTTCGAGGCCGCCCGCAGTCACGCCTCGCTCACCGAGGGCGTACGCGAGATCCAGGCCCGTGCCGCGAAGAACCAGCAGACCGGACCCGTCTTCATGGGCATCGAGGGCGGCGTGGGTCAACTGCCGCTCGCCGTCGCGGAGTCGGTACGCGCGCGTGGCGGTGTCATCCACACCGGGGCCGCGGTCACGGAGCTGAAGCGCACCTCGGGGGGCTGGCAGATCAGCACCGAGAAGAGCGTCATCGACGCCGACTCCGTGGTGGTCGCCGTGCCCGCGTACGCCGCGGCCGCGCTCCTCGGGGTCGAGGCGCCCGCGGCCGCCGCCGAGCTCGCCACGGTCGAGTACGCATCCATGGCCCTGATGACCCTCGCCTACCGGCGCAGCGAAATCGACCTCCCCGAAGGCAGCGGTTTTCTCGTGCCGCCCATCGACGGGCACACCATCAAGGCGTCCACGTTCGCATCCCGTAAGTGGGGCTGGATCGCCGATGAGGACCCTGACCTGCTGGTTCTGCGCACTTCGGTGGGCCGGTACGGCGAGAGCGCGATCCTGGAGCGGGACGACACCGACCTGATCGCCCTCTCCCGGCGCGATCTGCACGCGGCCACCGGCCTGGACGCCGCGCCCGTCGCCACCCGCGTCACCCGCTGGCACGACGGCCTCCCGCAGTACCCCGTCGGCCACCACGCGCGCGTGGCCCGCATCCGCGAGCACGTGAGCAAGCTGCCGGGCCTCGCGGTGTGCGGAGCCGCGTACGACGGAGTGGGCATCCCGGCCTGCATTGCGAGCGCGTACGCGGCCGTGGACCAGCTGGGCGGCGACCTGGCGGGGGTCGAGGAGCTCGCCAGCCACCCGGTGCAGAGTCTGCACGGCGGCGGAGGAGAATAGAGACATGAGTGACGACGCCCCCGCCAAGAGCCCGAACGCCGGCAAGAAGGCCAAGGACCTCAACGAGGTCATCCGCTACACGCTGTGGTCCGTCTTCAAGCTGCGCGACGTGCTGCCCGACGACCGTGTCGGTTACGCCGAAGAGGTCCAGCAGCTGTTCGACCAGCTCGCCGCCAAGGACATCACCGTCCGCGGCGCCTATGACGTGTCCGGTCTGCGGGCCGACGCCGACGTCATGATCTGGTGGCACGCCGAGACCAGCGACGAGCTGCAGGAGGCGTACAACCTCTTCCGCCGCACCAACCTCGGCCGCGCCCTCGAGCCGGTCTGGTCGAACATGGCGCTGCACCGCCCCGCCGAGTTCAACAAGTCGCACATCCCGGCCTTCCTGGCCGACGAGACGCCGCGCAACTACATCAGCGTCTACCCCTTCGTGCGCTCCTACGACTGGTACCTGCTGCCCGACGAGGACCGCCGCCGCATGCTCGCCGACCACGGCAAGATGGCCCGCGGCTACCCCGACGTGCGCGCCAACACCGTCGCCTCGTTCTCGCTCGGCGACTACGAGTGGATGCTGGCCTTCGAGGCCGACGAGCTGTACCGCATCGTCGACCTGATGCGCCACCTGCGCGCCTCCGAGGCCCGCATGCACGTCCGCGAAGAGGTCCCGTTCTTCACGGGCCGCCGCAAGTCCGTGGCGGACCTGGTGGCGGGTCTGGCGTAACCGCCTCCAACCGCCTCCGTAGACATACACACGCGCCGGGCGGGCGCGGCACCGTTAATTCGGTTGCCGCGCCCGCCCGGTGCGCGTTTCATCGAAAGGTCGTAGCCGAGGACAGAAAGATGGTGAGTGTATGCCCAGGGCCCTGCGGAACAGCTCGGAGCCGATCCCTTCCGCATTGCTTTGGAGTCACCTTCACCATGTCCCGCAACACATCAAGGCGCGCCCGCACTGAGGCGCGCGCCCAGTCCTTCCGCTGTCTGCAGTGCGGTCTCGACGTATCGATGACCGCACCCGGCACCGACCACCGCAACCACTGTCCGAACTGCCTGTGGAGCCGTCACCTCGACGACACCCCGGGCGACCGGGCCGCGGAGTGCGGCGCCCGGATGGAACCCCTCGCCATCTCCGTACGCGGTGACGGCGAATGGATCCTGGTCCACCGCTGCATCCACTGCGGCGTCCTGCACGCCAACCGCACGGCGGGCGACGACAACGCCCTGCCGCTGACCCGGCTCGCGGTGCGCCCGCTGGCCCAGCCGCCGTTCCCGCTGGAGCGGCTCAGCGCGCTGTGACCGGCCGGCACTCGCCTGCTAGCGCTTTCTGGTGAGAGCCTCTGCCCGCGCGCCGGACAGCGGCTCGGGCTCCTTGTGCGGTGCGCACGCCGCGCGCCGCACGGGGAGCCTGCCCTCCAGGAGATACGCCTCCAGGTGGCCGTTGACGCACTGGTTGGGGCCGCCCGCGATGCCGTGCGTGCCCGCCTCCCGCTCGGTCACCAGGACCGAACCCCGCAGCCTGCGGTTGAGCTCCACAGCGCCCTCGTACGGCGTCGCCGCGTCACGCTCGGCCTGCAGGATCAGCGTCGGGGGCAGCTCGCCCTCGTCGGTACGGACGTCCACGGGACGCTGGCGGGGCGCGGGCCAGTAGGCGCACGGCAGGTTCATCCAGGCGTTGTCCCAGGTCTCGAAGGGCGCGACGCGGGCGAGCAGTGAGTTGTCGCGGTTCCAGATCTTGAAGTCCGTCGGCCAGGACGCGTCGTTGCACTCGACCGCGGTGTAGACCGCGTTGCTGTTCTCCTGCTCCTTGGCCGCCTTCGGCTCGGGCGCGGCCTGCTCGATCAGCTGCTTCGGGTCGCCCTTCAGATACGCCGAGAGCGCCGAGGCGCGCATCGGCCAGTAGTCGTCGTAGTACCCGGCCTGGAGATACGCCGACTGCAGCTGGCCGGGGCCGACCTTGCCGCCCGCGGGCTTGCGGGCCAACTCGTCGCGGACCTTCTCGTAGCTCTTGAGGACGGCGTCGGGCGTCCTGCCCAGGTGGTACGTCTTGTCGTGCTTGGCCACCCAGGTACGGAAGTCGGCCCAGCGCCGTTCGAATGCCACGGACTGGTCGAGGTTGTTGTCGTACCAGATCTGCGCCGGGTCGGGGTTCACCGCCGAGTCGAACACCATGCGGCGCACGTGCGACGGGAAGAGCGAGGCGTAGACGGCGCCGAAGTAGGTGCCGTACGAGGCGCCCATGAAGGTCAGTTTCTGCTCGCCGAGCGCCGCCCGAAGGACCTCCAGGTCACGGGCGTTGTTCAGGCTGTTGACGTGCGGCAGGCCCGCCCCGGAGCGCTTGGCGCAGCCGCGCGCGTAGGCCTTCGCCTCGGCGACGCGCTTCAGTTTGTACGCGGCGTCCGGTCGGGCCGGCGACTGGGTCGGCGCCTTCCCGTACTCCTTGGGGTCCTGGCAGGAGATCGGGGCGGAGCGGCCGACACCGCGCGGGGCGTAGCCGACGAGGTCGTACGCGGCGGCGATGCGCTTCCACTCGGGCATGACCCCGACGAGCGGGAAGTACATGCCGGACGCGCCGGGGCCGCCGGGGTTGAAGACGAGCGCCCCCTGGCGCTTGACGGCCTTGGCGCGCTTGCCCGCGGCCTTCTTCGTGGCCTTGACGCGGCTGACGGTCAGCTTGATCTGCTCGCCGTCCGGCTTGGCGTAGTCGAGCGGCACCTGCACGGTGCCGCAGCGGACGGACGGGGGCAGGCCCTCCGCCTTGGCACAGGCGCCGAAGCGGATGGGGGCCGCCTTCGCGCGCTGGGCGGCGACGATGGTGCCGCGCGCCTCCGGGTAGGGCGAGGTGTCGGTCGCGGACGCGCTTCCCGTGGGGGCGGCGACGAGTGCGGTCAGGACCAAGGATCCGGCGGTTCCGTAGAGGGCGGCTGCTGCTCTCATCGCTCTCCATCCCTTCATTCGGCCGTGTGTTGCTCGAACAAAAGGGATGATTCGTTCGGTAATAGGCGAAGTAAAGCACCGCCCTGCCGGTGTCGGCTCATTGCCCCGTCATTGCCCCCGATGCGCCGTATCCCGGTGCGTGAACGCGGCGCGCAGATCCGGGTCCGCCAGGGCGCGGGTGCCGCGTACGGCGACGGCGGTGAGGTCGGAGCCGCCACGCGCCGGGAGCGTACTCAGGAGGCGCTGCCCTGCGGGCGAGGCCCAGCGGGGATAGGGGTGGATCTCGAAGCGGGCGACGGCCAGACAGGCCAGGTCGGTGGCCAGCGGCAGCGCGAACCAGACCGCGATGTGCACCTCGCCGGGCGTCCGCTCGGCCGCCTCCTGGGCGGGCATCAGCAGCGCCGCCGCGCCGAGCGCGAGCACCACCGCGGCGGCCGCCCGCACCTGCCGGACCGCGCCCGCGACCCCCGACCAGCTGCCGTCCGGCAGCGCGAGCCCCGCCGCGACGAGCCGGTCGGCGAGCGCGCGCATCGCGTCGGTGCCGGCCGCGGCCCGGCGCACCGGCGCTATCGGCGACTGGCCCGCGGGCCCTATCGCGCCGAGCACGGAACGCTCCATGTCGTCACCGCCCACCGGGTCGACCACCGTCGCCCAGCCGGTACGGGCGAGCAGCAGCCGCCGGGCGCGGGCCATCGACACCAGGGTCAGGTCGGCGACGCGCGCCGGGCCGCCGGAGAGGAAGGCGGCCTCGTAGAGCGTCAGTTCATGACGGTGCTCCGGGGCCGTGCCGCCCGGGGCGGTGCGGTATGCGGCGAGGCAGAGCCGGGCGCAGGACAGGCCCGTCGCGACCCAGGCGAGGAGGAGCAGGGGGAGCCAGAACATGCGGGTGTTCTATGCGAGCGGGCGGGGCCTGCGCCACGGCTTATTCAGCATGCGGACGGGAGGTCGCCGGTGCATAACGTTCCGCTTTGGCGTCTTCGCGGGCTAGGGCCTGTCCGATGGGTCGGGCCGGTCTTCGCGCCGGGTGCCGATTCGGCAGGGCCGAGCGGGCCCTGGTGCGTGCAGCTGCAAGGCGGAGGAGGGCGACAACGCGGAGCGTTGGCAACCGACGACAACGCCGCAGATGTGCGTGCCAGGGCCCGCGACCCCGGCAGGACCCATCGGACAGGCCCTAGCCCTTGTCGCCCTTCTCCGCCTTCCCTCCCTTCCCCTTCTCGTCCTTGTCGTCCTTCTCGCCCTTTTCGTTGGGCTTGGGGGGTGGTTCGGTCTTCTTCGTCGGCTTGGGCCGGGACGCCGGTGGTGGCAGCGGGAACGTCGGCGAGGGGGAGACCGGGGTCGCCGGGGACGGGGAGTCGGTCGGGCCCGGCGGGGCGGGGGAGCGCGTGACGGGGTCGGGTCCTGCCGACGCGGCGTCCCGCGCCAGGTCGTCGAAGTCGACGAGGCCGGTGCCTTCGAGCACCGTGATGTGGTCGAGGACCGTCGTGTTCGCGTCGTCGGCCAGGGCGCGCACCAGCGAGTTGCGGGTGGTCGCGCGGACCTCGGCCACCACCGAGAAGACCTTGCCGTGCGCCACGCGCAGGATGTTGGCGAATCTCTCGTCGTACGTCGCGCCGCGCGCGTCGTTCAGCTCGTCGAGCCAGCCGCGCTGCTGCGAGCTCGGCTGGTTGGGCAGTTCGAGGCCGAGCTGCGTCGCCACCTCGCGCACCCGCGCGTCGAGGAACGTATGGCCCTCGACGAGGTGCTCGCCCGCGGTCTGCACGGCCTTGGTGGTGCCGCGCTCCTCCGCCTGCTGTCCGGCGGGGAGTTCCCAGAGCCCCGCGAGCCGCACCTTGGTGATGAACTCGCGGTCGAGGGCGGACAGCGGGCCGAAGTCGGTCGACACGGTCTCCGCGTTGAGTCTGTCCAGGCCGGTGCCCGAGCGGTCCTCGTACGACCAGATGGGGAAGAGCAGCGCGGCCAGGGTCGCGACGAGCCCCGCGACGATGAGGCCGGTGCCGTTGATGGATCGCATGACGCCTCCTGTTGCGGCACCGCACGTTAGTGCGCCGCGGGGAGGCGTCTGCCGGTTACCGCCCGGAGTACGTCAACTGCCGTACGAGTAAGGGGTATTGCGTGCGGGCGGCCGCCGTGCCGCCGACGGCGGGGTCAGGAACCGCCGCCTCCGCCTCCACCGCCCCCGCAGCCGCCGCCACCCCCGCCGGAGCTGCCGCCGCAGGAGGACCCGCCTCCGCCACCGCCGCCGCCCCCGCAGCCTCCGCCGGAACTCCCGCAGCTCGAGCCGCCGCACGACGAACCGCCGCCGCCCCCGCCTCCGCACCACATCGGGGTTCCGCTCGACGAGCCCGCGCCCGCCGAACTGCCCGCGTACGACGAGGTTCCCGCCGTCCGCCCCGGCCGGATGCGGTGCGCGGCCTGCAGTTGGGCGCGCAGTACGGGATCGAGCACGCCGTTCACGCCGTCGACCGCCACGCGGTACGTCGCGCCGTACGCGTACGCGCTGGCCGCGCGGTACTCCGCCAGCGCGGTCCGGCCCCTGGCGGTGATCCGGCTGCGGGTGGCGTTGCCGCAGAGTCCACCGATCAGGGAGCCGATCACCCAGGCCGCGATCAGGGCGATGGTCGACGCGCTCACGGGGTCCCAGGAGGAGGCGTTGTCGTCTTCGACGGAGACGATGACGATGACGAGGAAGAACCCGACGACACTCAGGGCGTTGTGCCGGATCTTCCAGCGCCGCAGCCGGTCCAGGGCGTCGGGCCGCACCATCAGGCCGCGCCCGGCGAGCGTGTCGCCCAGCGCCTGCACTGCGGGGCTGCGCATCACGCCGATGCGCAGCCAGTGCAGGGCGCCGCTCGGCGCGGCGGCATGGGCCTGGAGCACCGCGCCCTCCACCGGGTTGCGGACCTCGGGCGACCGGATCCCGACGATGCCGGGCCCCACCACGACAAGTCGCCCGTCCTCGTGCAGCGCCGCGATCGAGGCGTCGGCGACCCGGCCGGGGCCGCCGGCGAGGAAGGCGGCTTCCAGGGGGTCGAACACGGCGCCGTGATGCGCGTCGGGCTGCGGGCCTCCCGCCTGCCGCACCTGGGCGACGCCGACGAGGAGCCCCACGGACGAGGCCGCGACCAGCAGGGTGTAACAAATCGCCAGGATCTCCAAGGCAGCTGCCTCCTATCCCCGCCGCAGCGCGAACCGAGCCGCCCGCAGCCAACGCGTGACCGGCCGCCCGTCCAGCGGCGCGGGCCCGGACCGCTCGAGCCACCACCGGGTCAGCCGACCACGCGCATCGGCGTCCTCCGGCTGCCCGGCGAGCAGCAACTGCTCGGCGAAGTCGAGCGCGTCACGCCGGTACCCGCCCGTCATCGGGCGGGCCTGCGCGTACGCGAAGAAGTCCGAGCGGAACGCCTTCCCGAGAATCTCCGGCAACTCGGGCGCCACCTTCGCCACGACATCGGCCCGCTTACCGATCAACGCCCGCCCCTGCACGGCAAGCCGCCCCCGATCAAACCCTTCGGGCACGGGAGTCCCCGCGACGAGCGCGGAGAGCAACGCGGTCTGCGCGAGGGCCAGGCGCTGACGGGCGGGGGCGGGGGCGGGGGCGGGGACGCGGGTGGGGGTGATCTCCGGGGTGGTGGCTGCGGTCTCGGCGGCGGGGGCCGTCGAAGGCGTTTCGGTGGCAGGTGCCGTCGGGCCCGTCTCGGTGGTGGCCGCCTTTGATCCCGCTTCGGCGGCGCGTGCCTGCGAACCCCTCTCGTCGGCCGGCGTCTGCGAACCCGTCTCGGTAGGCGGCGTCTGCGAACCCGCCCCGGCGGTAGTCGCCTTCCCCCGCGCACCTCCCCGCACCGTCTCCCGTATCGCGTCCAGCTCCCGCTCCAGCTCGCCCGGCTCCGGGAAGTTCTCGTCGCGCTCGAGGAGGACGCCCGGCGGGGTCACCCTCGACGCCAGGTCCGCGAGGATGGCGAGGACCGGCTCCGGGACCGGGTGGGCGTGGCTGTCGTGCCAGACGCCGTCGCGCTCGAAGCCGCCCGCGACATGGACGTACGCGATGGCCTCGACCGGCAGTTCGTCCAGGGCCTTGGCCGGGTCCTCGTCGCGGTTGACGTGGTTGCTGTGGAGGTTGGCCACGTCGATGAGCAGGCGGACGCCCGTGCGCTCCACGAGGTCGTACAGGAACTGGCCCTCCGTCATCTCCTCGCCGGGCCAGGAGATCAGCGCCGCGATGTTCTCCACGGCGAGCGGCACGGGCAGCGCGTCCTGTGCGATGCGTACGTTCTCGCACAGCACGTCGAGGGCGTCGCGGGTGCGCGGCACCGGCAGCAGATGGCCCGCCTCCAGCGGCTGCGAGGCCGTCAGCGGGCCACCGGCGCGTACGAACGCGATGTGCTCGGTGACGAGCGGCGAACCGAGGGCCTGCGCCCGCTCCGCGAGGGCGGTGAGGCGGCCATCGTCCGGGCGGTCCGCGCCGCCGAGGCCGAGAGAGACGCCGTGCGGCACCACCGTCACGCCGCGCTCGCGCAGCCGCAGGAGGGAGTCGGGGAGGTGCCCGGGGCACAGGTTCTCCGACACGGCCTCGACCCAGTCGATGCCGGGCATCCGTTCCACGGCGTCCGCGATCTCCGGACGCCACCCGATTCCGGTCCCCAGGTGCTTCATTTTTTCCCCCTCCTCCGCCATGACCCCGCGTCGTGATCGGCTGTCGGAGTCATGACCCCGACAGCCGCGGGCGAACCCCTGGAGAGGGACGTTCAGAGCTACATTTGAGGTTCCGGCCGATCCGTATTGACCTCTCCCGGCGGTGCGGGCGACGGCCGTGACGTGGTCGACACATCACCGCTGGGACCGGCGGGAGCAGGCTCGGGGGGAAGCTCGCCGGAGGGCGGGGGAGGCCCGCTGGGGCTTGCCGTGGCGGTGGCGGCGCCGCCGTTCGCGATCTCGTCGAAGTCGACGAGCCCGGTCGCCTCGAGCATCGTGATGTGGTCGAGGACGGTCTGGTTGGCGTCGGTGGCCAGCTGCCGGATCAGCGTGTTGCGGGTGCTGTCCCGCACCTGCGCGATCACGCTGAACACCTTGCCGTGCGAGACCCGCAGCAGATTCGCGAACTTCCGCTGGTACGTCATGCCGCTGGCCGCGGTCAACTCATCGAGCCAGCCCTGCTGTTGGGCGTTCGGCTGGTTCGGCAGCTCCACACCGAGCTGCGCCGCCACGGTGCGGGTCCGCTTGTCGAGGTCCGTGTGGCCGACGATCAGATGGTCACCGGCCTCCGTGATGGCCTCCGTCGGCGCCCGCTCGACGGCCTGCTGGCCCGCCGGTATCTCCCACAGCCCGGCGAGCCGCACCTTCACGAGGAGGTCGCGGTCGGCCGCCGAGAGCGGACCCCACTGGGTGGCCACGGACCCGGCGGCCAGATTGGCGGGCCCTGTGCCCGAGCGGTCGGCGTAGGACCACATGGGGAACGCGAGCGCGCCCAGTGTGGCCACGAGTGCCGCGATGATCAGAGCCGTGCCATTGATGCGCCGCAATGTGCCGTGCCTCCCGTGCCCGTCGACTTGCCGTGGAGGGCAAGCTACTTCCTGGTACCGGGAGATACGGAAGAGGCGTGCGTGATGTTCAGCGATCGCGCCACCGGGGAGAGCGTCCGAGGAGGGCGAGCATCTCGTCAAGAGGGGACGCCTCTTCGGGCGTGGGCAGGACCGGCGCGAACGCGGCACCGGGCCCCCGGCGTTCGGGATCCTTCGGCACCCGCCGGGCGACGTCGAGTGCTGCCTCGACGACCGGCCGGGGCAGGTCGAGCCCGACGCCCAGGGTCGCCGCCACGTCCCAGGAGTGCACCACGTAGTCGAGGAGATGGAAGCCGACGGCGACGCGACCGGAGAAGGTCCCGCCGATCTCGGGAAGCGTGAACCCCCGCTCCATGACGCCCTCTTCGGCGAACGCGGCCAGGACGTGCCGTACCGACTCGTCGTAGACCTTGAACGGGTCGCGGCCGAGATCCGGCGCGATCCAGTACGTCCGGTCGGCACCCGCACCCCGCGCCGCCGCCGCGAACCCGTGGTGCTGCGCGGCCATGTGCGCCACCAGATCGCGCAGCGTCCAGCCCGCGCAGGTCGAAGGGCGTTCCCAGTCGGCGTCACGGGCGATGCGCAGGACGCGGAGCGATTCGAGGACGGCGGCGCGGTCGAGTGCGACGAGGTCGCCGGTCTTGTCGGTGGTCATGAGGTCATCACGGTCCTTGATCCATGAAGGCATGTGTACGAGCATAAAACTAAACGAACGATCGTACTGCTTGTTTTACGGAACTGATCCCGGGGCGAAGGCAGGCTGCAGTCAACCCGCCCGGCGTTCAGGAGAGTTGAGGCACCGACGCCGCATCCGTCGCCGCCGCGCGAAGCCGCGCCGTGATGCCGACGCCCGCCCTGCGGTACGCATCCGGTTCGTCGTGCAGGACCGAGTGCGCGTTCGCCGTCTCCATGAGGGCGATGAGCTCGAAGGCGAGCTGCGGGACGTCGACGTCCGGGCGCAGTTCGCCCGTGTCTCGGGCCTCGGCGAGGCAGCTCTCCACCCGGTCGGTCCAGTCGCGGTCGGCGCGGACCAGCGCGTCGTGCACCGGCCCCTCGCGGGCGTCGAACTCGGCGATCACCCCGTAGAAGAAGCAGCCGCCGGGGAAGACGCGCTGCTCCGAGTAGTCCAGCCAGCGCGCGCACAACTGCGACACCCTGCCGATGCCGGGCGGGGACTTCCGGGCCGGTTCCACCACCGCGTCCAGGTAGATGCGCCCCGCCGCGCGGATGGTCGCGAGCTGCAGCTCCTCCTTGGAGCCGAAGAGCGCAAACACCCCGCTCTTGCTGAGCTTCAGCTCGGTGGCGATACGGCCCAACGACAGCGCGTCCAGACCCTCGACCGACGCGATGTCGACCGTGCGGCGCAGGACGAGCCGTCGGGTCTGATTGCCGCGCTCGACACGGCCGTCGAGCTTGGCGGTGCCGCCGCCGTCGGTCCTGGTCGCCATGTCGGCCTCCTCCTCGGCTCAGCGAACTCGGCTCAGCGAACTCGGCTCAACGAAGGGCGGGGTGGTCGGCGATCACCGTGCAGGAGCCCGGCGCGATCTCCGTGAACCCCGCGTCCCGCACCACCGGCAGGCCGCTGGCCACGAGTTCGCCCCAGAGCGCGGCGTCCGGGGTGCGCACGGACAGCGGGAAACCGGCGTTCCGCCAGGCCGCGCGCTCCTCGTCCGACAGCTCCCACCAGGCCAGCTGCGCGCCGTGGCCCGCCTGGGCCATCGCCTTGCCCGCCGACATGTCGACATCGGGGCTCATCCACAGGACGGGCGCGGTCGCGTCCGCCGGGGGCAGCGGCTCTGGGTCGTCCAGGTCCGTGCCCGACACCTGGAGCTTGGCCAGGACCTTGGGCCAGCCGTCCAGCGGGACCGGCGGGAAGACGCGGACCTCCGCCGACTTTCCCGTGACCGTGATGCCGGGCAGCGCCTCGGCCTTGCGCCACTCGGCGCCGCGGGCCCGCCTGACCACCTTGCGGATCCGGGCGTCCTGCCAGTCCCGCATGGCCTGCGCCCATTCGCCGTCCCCGAGGGACCGCTCGTCGCTGAGCATCACCAGGACCGCGCGGGCCGCCGTCTCCAGGGCGTCCGTACGGTGCGGCGGCTCGGCCTTCTCGATCCGGGCCACCAGCGGCAGCACGAACTGCGGCGCCTCGTCGCGAGAGACCTGCTCCACGCGGAAGGGGCTGTCCTGGGGGTCGCGGGTGTCCTGGCCGTTCTGGGCGCCGGGGTTCTCGGCGGTCGGGTCGCTGCTCACCCGACCAGTCTGCCAGGCCGAAGATCGGTCCTGTCAGGGGCTTTGACGTACCGATTGCCCCGTGCGCGAGGATGGCCGCATGGAAGGTGATCAAGATGCTTACGCCAGCAGCGCCGGTATCGCGCTGCGGCTCGACGGGGTGGGGCGGCGCTATGCCGTGGGCGGTCCATGGGTGCTGCGCGGCGTCGGCCTTGGCATACGCGCGGGCACGCTGGTCCGGATCGAGGGCGCGAACGGCACCGGCAAGTCGACGCTGCTGCGCATGATCGCCGGGATCGACGCCCCGTCCGAGGGCCGCGTCGTCGGCCGGCCGCGCACGGCGTACGTACCCGAACGCTTCCCGGCGGCCCTGCCGTTCACGGCCGTCGGCTACCTCACGCACCTCGGCCGGATCCACGGCCTGCCGAAGGGCGAGGCCGCGCGCGGCGCGGAGGAGCTGCTCGAACGCTTCGGGGCCGGAAGCTACGCACGTACGCCCCTCTCGGAACTGTCCAAGGGCAGCAGCCAGAAGGTCGCCGTCGCGCAGGCCCTGCTCGCCCGGCCCGAACTGCTCGTCCTGGACGAGGCATGGACCGGCCTGGACGCCGCGGCCCGCGACGAACTCGACCGGACCGTCGCCGAGCGCGTCACGGAGGGCGGCGCCGTCGTCTTCGTCGACCACGACCCGCGGCGGCTCTCGGGCGCGGTGGACGTGGCGTACGCGGTCGTGGGAACGGAGGTGAACCTCCGTACGCCGGACGCGACTTCGGAGGCGGCCGCCGCCCCACCGGGACCGTCCGTCGTCATCGAGGCACAGGGCCCACCGGGGGCACCACCACCCACGACCCCGGGCATCGTCACCGGGCACTCCCCGGAGGGCGAGCTGCGCCTGACGGTGCCGGCGACGCACTCGGACGTGGCGCTGCGCGCGCTGCTGGGGGCGCGGCCGCCGTGGCATGTGGTGTCGGTGGCCGAAGGGTCCGGGGTCGATTCCGGGCCGGGGTCCGGGGCCGCTGCGGCTTCGGCCCTGGAGACCAACTCCGAGAGCGAGGTGCGAGGCCGGTGAACGCCCTGCTGCACTATCAGTCCGCCCTGTTGCTGCGCTCCCAGCGCTGGCTCGCGCCGGTCATCCTGTACGCCGTGTTCCTCGCCGTGGGCGTGCAGAGCGGGCAGCCCGTCCTCGACTCCCTCGCGTACGCGGCCGCCGCGCTGCTGCCCGTCGCCGCCTGGATCGTGCGGATCTGCGTCACCAACGAGCCGCCCGCGGCGCGCAGTTGCACGGCCGCGGCGGCGGGACCCTGGCGGGCGCACCTGGCCACGCTGCTCTCCGCCTTCCTGGCGAGCGCCGTGCTCGGTGCCGTGGCCACCGTCGTCGTGGCGGTGATCAGCGACGCGGCGAGCACCGATCACCGTACGGCGGTGAACCGGATCGCGGCGAGCGGTGCCGGTCTTCTCGCCATGCTGGTGAGCGCCCTGCTCGGCACCGCGATCGGCGCCGTCACCAACTGGCCGCTGTTGCGCTCGCCGGCGTGGGCGATCTCCGTGCTGCTCCTTGCCGCGCTGCTCGCGCTGGTCACCACGGGCTCACCGGCGCAGGCGGTCCTGACGGACCTGATCACGGGGTCGCGCGACGGGGTGGTGCCGGTGCCGTTGCTGCCGGTGGCCGGGGCGGGGGTGCTTGCGGCCGCGGCGGTGGCGGCGGCTTGCGGGCTGGCTTCACGGAGGGGATGAGGGGGCGATGAGGGGAGGGGCGCGGCTCGGGCGTCCCTCGGGATCAGCCCGAGCAGGCCGTGCGCTGCGCCTCGTGCCACTCGCATACGGGGCACAGCGTGACGCCCTTGTGGGACTCCGGGTACTCGGTGGGCTTCCGGCAGAGCACGCACTCGGCTGAGAGGCTGCCGGGCACCGATGGGTGGTAGAGGGCGCGGGCGCGCGTCAGGTCGGCATGCCCGTCCTGGCCGAGGTCGAAGAAGTAGTTCACCTGCCATGCCTGGGTGCTGCGGGCCTGCCGGTTGGTCGTGGTCACCCACGGCGGATAGACGCGGAATCCGCGCTTTCCGCCGGAGCCGTCGCGGGAGACGATGTCGCGCTCGCACAACACCTCGCGCGGGAACACGAACTGTCCGAAGCCGTTGTCGTCGCGGCTGCTGATGACGAAGAGGTCCACTCCGTCGTCGGCGTCGAAGGGGCGGATCGGCCCCTCCTCGGACCGCTGCCACACGGTGACGAACTGTCCCACCTTCGTCGGGGTGGTCTTGGCGACGCGAAACCGAACCGAGCGGCCATCGAGCGTGAACCCGCAAGCCGCGTACTCGGCACTTTCCGGTTCGGGCACCGGCGGCGAGCAGGCGAAACCGCTCGGGTCGTACACCGATGTCTTCGCTGCCAGCAGGTCACCGTGAAGCCCCGTCCACGGCTGATTCGTCACCATGCCGTCATCCTGCCATCAAGTCGGAATGACTCATCTATCCGCTCGATCCGCTCGATCCGCCCGATCCGCTCTATCCGCTCTATCCGCGCAGACGGGCGCCGCCGATCTGCTCCGACACCCGGACGAGCCGGAAGCCGCGCTCACGCAGCTTCGGGACGATCGTCCGCAGGGCACGCTCGGTGGCGGGAGCCGCGCTGCGGGTGCAGTGCATGACGACGACCGAACCGGGCCGCACCCCGTCGAGCACCTGCTTGGCCACCGCGTCGGCGTCCGTGGCGAACGCGTCGCCGCTCACCACGTCCCACTGCACCGCCGTGACGCCGCCCGGGGCCAGCGCGCGCAGCGCCTGCTTGTCGTAACAGCCGCCGGGGAAACGGAAGTACGGCACCGGGCGCTCGATGCCCGCCTTGCGGAAGGCGGTGAAGGCGCGCTCCATGTCGGCGCGCATGCCGGAGGCGGGGACGGTGGGCAGGCCGTAGCAGTTCTTGGTGAAGGCGTAGTGGCTGTACGAGTGGTTGGCGACCTCGAAGAGCGGATCCCGCCCGATGCCCTTCGCCTGCGCCGGGTACTCCTCGGCCCACCGTCCCGTCATGAAGAAGGTCGCGGGCACCTTCAGCCGGCGCAGCGTCGCCACCAGCGCCGGATTGTCGAACCGCTCGCCCGCCGCGGCGCGTGGCCCCTGATCGGCGGTCATGTCGGCGTCGAAGGTGAGGGCGACGGCGGGTGCGGCTGCCGTGGCCTTGGTGCGGGGGGCGTTCTTGAAGACGGGGGTGAGGCCTGCGGGGCCCGGGGCGAGAGTCGCAGGACCCGCGGTGGCGCGGTCCCGCTCGCGTGGGGCAGGGGCAGGGGCGGGGGCGGTGTCGCTGCCGCAGGCGCCGAGGGTGGTGAGCGCGAGGGCGCTGAGAGCGCAGGCGGTGGTCAGCCGCCTGGTGGCCGGTGTGATCATCTGGCGAAGGTAACGGGTGAAACAGGGTAAATCGCCGATGGTGGGGCGCGCCAGCCCCCGGACGGCGGATTCTCGCCGGCCGGGAAGCGGCGGGTCTGGACCGCCGGAGGCCTACACCCAGCCGTCCAGCGACCTCATGAACGCCTCGAAGTCATCCCGATGGATGGTGTGCCCGGCCCCCTTCACCGTACGTACGGTGAAGCCCCGCCGCTCCAACTCCCCTTTCAGGTCATCGGAGATGAGGAAGCTGGGATCCGCCACCTGCACCAGGGACGGGACGACGGGGGCGGTCGGCGTGCGATCGACGGCGTTCCCCCCGGAGAGGGCCAGGGCGGTGCCCGGATCCCATGCCGCCAACGTCGCCACCTCGACGTCGACATCCGCGTCCTCCCAGCGCGGATTCAACTCCGCGATCATCGCGCGCGACGCCCGCTGGAACTCCACGAACACGGCGGGGTCGACCGACCCGGCCTGCCCGAGCGGCCACGCCGGGTCGGAGTAGACGGCCCGCGCCGGGGCGAGCCGCTCCACCGCGAGGGCCAGCGCCATCCCGCCGAGCGAGTGCCCGATCGCCAGCTCCGCCCCGCGCGGCAACGTCGCGGCCAGGTCGTCCGCGAAGATCTCCGGGCCGTACGCGCCGCGACCGCTCTCCCCGTGACCGCGAAGGTCGACGCTGATGACCCGATAGCCCTTGTCGGCGAGGGCGGGACCCACGCGGCGCCAGGTGCGGTGGTCCGACATGATCCCGTGGATCAGGACGGCGATGCGGTCGCCGGTGCCCCATTCGCGGGTGTGCAGCTTCATGGTGGTGCCTTTCTCATCTTGCTTGCGGTGCAGCCGTGTTGCTGCCCAGTTGTCTGTCGTGCGGCGGGGTCGCCGACGTACAGAGCCGACGTACAGAGCCGACGTACAGAGCCGACGTACAAAGCCGACGTACAAACGGTTGCCGTCAGCGGACGCCCCGGATCGGGCGGACCGACAGCGCGCCGAGCACCGAAAGACCGGCGCCCACGACGAACAGGGCCGTGTAGCCGCCGCCGTCGCTGCCCCCGCAGAGCGAGACGATGACCGACGCGACGAAGGGGGCCAGGATCTGCGGGCCCGCCTGCGCCATGTTCAGGACCCCGAGGTCGCGCGCGGCGTCGTCGGCGCTCGGCAGGATCATCGAGACCAGCGCGTTGTCCACGGCCATGAAGCAGCCGAAGCCGAGGCCGTTGAGCGCGGTGAAGACGATCATCGAGGGCCAGCTCGGCCAGACGGCGGGAATGACGAGGGCCACGGCGGAGATCGCGGCGGACGCGGCGACGAACAGCTTGCGCCGGTTCAGCCGGTCGGAGAGCACGCCGCCGACGACCGTGGAGACGGCCATCGCGACGGCGCTGATGGGCGTGAGGACGGCGACGGCGTCCTCGGGATCGAGCCCGGACGGCAGATCGATGTGGTCCTGGAGGATGTAGAGCTGGTAGCCGAAGACGCAGAAGTAGCCGAGCACGAGCAGCGCGCGCCCGATGAACGCCCAGCGGAAGTCGTGGTGGCGCAGCGCGCCGAGGAACGCCGCGAACTGCTTCTTCAACGGGACCTGGACCGGTGCGTGCGCGCCGGCCGGCCGGGACGCGTCCGGCGCGCTCGGCTTCTCGCGGGCGAGCGACGAGAACAGGACGGCGGAGACCGCCACGAACAGACCGAGCACCAGATATCCGGTGCTCAGATGGTCGGAGAAGGCCGAACCGATCAGTGCGCCCAGGGTGGAACCGATCGGCAGCCCGATGCCCACGGCCGCCGACGCCCTGCCGCGCGCGGCGAGCGGCACCCGGTCGGGGACGACCGAGGTGAGGGCCGCCTGGAAGACGTTCATCACGGCCTGGCCGAGACACCAGGCGATCGTCACGAGCAGGACGGTCTGCATCCCGCCGAGCAGCGCCATTGCGCCGACGGCCGCAAGGCCGCCGCCGAGTATCCACGGGTTGCGGCGGCCGCTGCGGTCGGAGAGAGCCCCCGCTATCGGGTTGAAGACGGTGGCGAAGACCGCGCTGACGCCACTGACGAGGCCGAGCATCGCGACCTTGTCCGCCTTGTCGATGTGCTCGATCTGCAGCGGGAGCAGCACGCTGCCGACGCCGACGTAGAGGGTGTACATCGCGGTGTTGCCCAAGGTCAGGAGGGGCATGAGACCGCGCGGGGTCCGGTCCCGGCCGTCCTGATCCTGGTCTTGGTCCTGGTGAGCGGAAAGGGCCACGTTGCCCTCCTCCTCAGAAGGTCGGTCGCGATGACCGAGAATGGACGTGACACGTGTAACTTGACACGTGTAAGGGCAATTCCTAGCACTCGCTCGACGCCCGCACCAGACCCTCGGTCGGGAAACCCGCTGTGAAAGGATTCGCTGCAGGATGAACGACAGCTCAGGTCCTCAGAGGGGTGACCCCTCTGCTCCTCAGACGAGTGCTCCTCAGACGAGTGCTCCTCAGGCAAGTACTCCTCCGACAAGCACCGCCGTCGCCCGTCACGCCGGTGTCTCGAGGGCGACCGTCAGCTACGTCCTGAACGGGTTGGCCGCGGGCCGTGTCAGTGCCGCGACCCAGGAGAAGGTGCGCGCGGCCGCCGAGGAGCTCGGTTACGTTCCGCATGCCGCCGCCCGTTCGCTGCGCTCCGGCAGCAGTGGGCTCGTCCTGATCGCTGTGCCCGCCGACACGGTGCCCGCCTTCGGGCCGCTGTTCGCGGGGTTCGTCGCCGCGTTCCAGGCGGAGTTGCAGGCGTACGGGCACACCGGCGTCCTGCACGGCGCCGGCGCGGGGGACAGTCCGCAGGCCGCCGCCCGTGCCTGGGCCGAGTTGCGTCCTGCCGCCGTCATCGCGACGCTCGGTGCCCCGCTCGACGAGGCGTCCGTCGAGCTCCTCAAGCGGTCAGGCACCGCCGCCGTCGTCTCCTACGGGCCGCCGCCCGCGCCCGGCGCGCACGGCATGACCATGGACCAGGAGGAGGTCGGCGCCGTGGCCGGTGCGCATCTCCTGGCGGGTGGGCGGCGGCGTATCGGCGTCGTCGTGCCGGTCGAGCACGGGCTCGAGATGTTCAGCGCGCCTCGCCTCCGAGGAGTGCGGGCCGCGGCCGCCGCGAGCCCCGGCGCGCGGGTCGAGCCGGTCGAGCTCGCGTACACCGAAGAGTCGGCGGCGGAACTCGCCGCGCGCTGGCGGGAGTTGGACCTGGACGCCGTCTTCGCCTACAACGACGAGTACGCGATGCTCCTGATGCGGGCCCTGCAGGACGCCGGGTTCGACATCCCCCGGGACGTCGCCGTGGTCGGTGCCGATGATCTGCTGCTCGGCAGGCTGCTGCGCCCGAGGCTGACCAGCGTACGCATCGAACTCCCCGCTGCCGCCGAGGTCGCCGCTCTGGTCGACCGGCTCATCCGGGAGCCGGAGACGCCGCCTGCCGTGCACCGGCGGTCGACGGTGCGCATCGAGGCGAGGGAATCCAGCCGCCCGGCGGGGTGAGGGGGGGTGAGGGGCAGGGGCGGTCGCCGCCGCTGCCCTGTGCCGGGAAGAACTACCCTGCGCTGCCCGCCTCCCCGTCGTCATCGGACAGGACAAGCCCCGCTGCCGCGCCGAACCGCCGCCGCAGCAGTTCGTACTCCGCCTGGCGGCGCAGCGGCCCCGGTGGGCGGATCACCGTGCGGGGCGTCGAGATCTCCTGTCCCAGGAGGAACTGCTCGCGGGTCAGGTCGAGTTCGAGCCTGCTGGGCAGGCGGTTCCACCAGTGATGGCCCTGCTGTTCCCCTGCCGCGGACCGCACCTCCCCGCACAGCAGCTCTCCGCCGAACAGGTCGTGGACCAGGAGTGTGGTGATGTCGCAGTGCCCCCAGGCCGGATTCTCGGGGCTCCACGGTGCGCGCTCGAGATCGTCGGGGGAGCATGTGTCGGCGGACCACGCGGCGCGCAGCGCGGCGTCGATGCCGGTCAGCGTCAGCGGAGTCGCGGTCGGCGGGAGTTCGTTCGTCGGCGGAATCATGATGGCCACCATCGCATCCGCCACTGACAATGCCGGACGGATGCCCCGCACCGACCGGCTTCCACCCACCCCTGGCAGACCGCACCGACCCGCACCGACGAAGGGCCCCCACCCATGCGCTCGACCCTCTACAACGTCGCCTTCGACTGCATCGACGCCTACGAACTGGCCCAGTTCTGGAGCAAGTGGTCGGCCATCCGCTCAACGACGACGACTTTCCCGGGGAGTCGACGGCGGCCATCGCCCTCCCCGCCGGACTCCACCTCTACTTCGCCCAGGTCCCGGAGCCGAAGGCGGCCCACAAGAACCGGGTCCATCTGGGCCTTCAGCCCGACGGCCCGCGCGACGAGGAAGTCGAGCGGCTCCGCGCCGCCGGTGCGACCGTGGCGGCGGACCCCGCAATCCCGACGGCACCGGCTGGGTCGTCTTCACCGACCCCAACACATCTAACTACCAGTTGAGCCGAGTGGGGCGTTTTGCTGTCTGGGGGCTGGTCAGTTGCAGAACGACGCCTTCGCGGAGGTAACCGTGTGCGCGGCCTGGTCGTCTGGGGCCCGTGTATCCGCTGTGGAAGTGGGGCGGCCCGAGAGCTCCCGTTTCGCTCAAAAGCTATCGGCCACTGCGGGATTGGCGCTGTTATGAACCATGAGTATCCGTACATGGCGCCGTCGCGTGCTGGTGTTGATGTTGATAGCGGTCGGCGGCTCGCTGCTGGTTGTCTCGGCTGTCTGCTGGTGGGGCGGTCCGGTGTTGCGGGCACTCGTACCGATGGCGCGGCCTGATTGGGCCACCCTTGACCCGGGTATCACGGCTCCGGCTGAGGCACTGTTCCGGTTGGCGATCATCCAGGCTTCAGCGGCCGTGGGCGCGGTGTTCGTACTGTGGTTCACGGCCCGCAACTACCGCTTGACCCGCCGAGGGCAGGAGACCGACCGGTTCGCCAAAGCTCTCGAACGTCTCGGCTCCCACGAGCGCTACGTGCGGATCGGCGGTGTTCTGGCCATGGACCAAATCGTTGAAGATGCCCCGGGGCAGGCCACCCATGCGGCCCAGGTCCTTAACGCCTTCATTCGTGACCGCGCCCCTCGCCGGCCCGTGTCCGAGCCCATCACTCGTCAGCGTGTGACCGCAGCGCGCCGCGCGGCACGCCATCACGCCACTACCCGAGTGGAACCCAAACTGGCGTTGCCCCAAGAGCCTGACGCCGATGTGCAACGAGCCCTCACCATGCTCACTCGCCCTTCTCTGCGGAGCCACGTTGCCTCAACCGAAGTCATTGACCCGAGCTTGCACCTCACCGGCGCCTACCTCGATGGAGCGAACCTCTCCAACGCCCGGCTCGGTGGGGCGAACCTCACCTTTGCCCGGCTCGGTGGGGCGAACTTCACGGGCGCCCAGCTCAGTAGGGTGAACTTCACGGACGCCCAGCTCGATAGGGCAGACCTGCGATCAGCGGATCAGTTGACTGTCTCGCAAGTGGTGTCTGCGAAGCCGACCAAGACCATCCAGCTACCGCCCGACATAGCTGCGGACCTGCGCGTGATCGCACGGATCGAAGAAGTCGAAGGCTCTCGCGAGTCGGCCGCTTGACCGTGAGGAATTGTCAAATTCTGTGGACGGCTTGGTTGGGCGATCAGGGCTGTGTTCGCGGTGAGCGGGTCGTGTCGTAGCGGCGGCGGTTGTCGTTGATCTCCTGTCGGTGCGTGGTGGCCCATTCGCCCATGGCCACCATGGAGTCCAGCAGTGTTGAGCCGAGCGATGTGAGCGCGTAGTCGACGCGCGGGGGAACGCTGGGGTGCACGGTGCGGGTGAGGAGTCCGTCGCGTTCGAGCTGCCGCAGGGTCAGGGTGAGCATGCGTTGTGAGATGCCCGTGACCGCGCGGTGGAGTTGGCTGAAGCGCAGGGTTTGGTCTTGGAGCTGGCCGATGACCAGGATGCTCCACTTGTCGCCGATCAGGGCGAGGATCTGCAGCACCTGTCGGCATACCTCTCCATCCGGCTCTCGTCGGCCGGTCGGCGAGGTGTTCCTGCGGGTCGTCAAGGGTTACCTCCATGTGCGTCACCGACATGAATGTGCCGTCTTGCCACCACCAGTCCAGTGACAAATCATGCTGCTACGCACAAACAGTAACTGCCTGTCGGCGCGTCGCGATCGTGCGCGGCGCGGCCGCTGTTGGCCGGAAGGGACGTCGTGGTGGCGAAGACTCTCGTTGTTGTCGGTGCAGGCCCGGGACTGGGGATGGGCGTGGCCAGGGCGTTCGGCCGTCACGGCTTCCAAGTGGGGCTGATTGCCCGAAGCAAGGACACCCTGGACGCCTTGGTGGGCGAGCTGACCGAGCTGGGCATCAAGGCTGCGGCGTTTCCAGCGGACATCCTTGACCGTGACGCGCTGGCCTCCGCGATCACCAGGGCGGGAGAGATGGGGCCGGTCGACGTCCTGGAGTACAGTCCCAGCCCGACCGGGCAGATCACCGGCGCCGCGCAGACCACGGTCGCGTCCGCCGCCGCGCAGTTCGATCTGCACGTACTGGGTGCGGTGACGGCAGTGGGGCAGGTGCTGCCGCAGATGCGCGCCCGTGGCGAGGGGACCCTGCTGCTGACCACCGGTGTGTCCTCCACCGTCCCCGCACCGTTCCTGGCCAACGTGGGGCTGGCGATGGCGGGCGTGCGCAACTGGGCACACGCCCTGCACGCCGAACTGCGCCCGCAGGGGATCCACGCGGCGACAGTGACGATCGCCTCCGGCATCGTCACCGGCGACAAGGTGATGGACCCTGATGTCATCGGCGCCCGCTACTACGACCTGTACCGGCAGCGGGACCGTGTGGAAGAGGTCATCGGTGACCCGGAGGCATTCCGCGCCCTCGTCGCCGAGCGGGTCGACGGGCGCCGCTGACCGGCGCCGTCGGCGACAGGTTAGGCGGCATACTGGTCGAGTCGTTCGACGAGGTGACCGCGTTCGAAGCGGGCCCCGGCCCGGACGAGGGCGACGAGGTGGGGTGCGTTCACGGCGCGCCAGCGGGCCTGGGCGGACTCGATAAGTTTGAAGACCATGGCCAGGGCGGCAGCGCGGGAGCCGGCGCCCTTGGTGACCTTGGTCCGCAGACGCACGGTGGCGAAGGCCGATTCGATCGGGTTCGTGGTCCGCAGGTGGATCCAGTGCTCGGCGGGGAAGTCGAAGAACGCCAGCAGCTCGTCCTGATCGTCTGTGATCCGCTTGACGACCTTGGGGTATTTCGCCTGGTAGGCACGCTCGAAGTCCCGGATGGCACTGACCGCGTGGTCCTTGTCCTCGGCGTTGTAGATCTCCTGGATCGCGCGCTTGGCCGCGGGCTGGGCCGACTTCGGGAGAGCGTCGAGGGTATTGGCAGTCTTGTGAACCCAACACCGCTGATGGCGGGTTTCGGGGAAGACCTCGTTCAGCGCGTTCCAGAAGCCGAGCGCACCGTCGCCGACGGCCAGGACCGGGGCCCGCATGCCCCGGCGGGCACAGTCCCGCAGCAGGCCCGCCCATGCCTCGGACGATTCGCGGTATCCGTCCGTCATCGCGATCAGCTTCTTCGTGCCGTCGGCGCGCACGCCCATCAGTACCAGGACGGCGGCCTTGGCTTCCTCCAGGCGGATGCGCAGGTGGACGCCATCGGCCCAGACGTACACGTAGTCGGTGGCCGACAGGTCGCGGTCCATGAATGCCTGATGATCGGCCTGCCACTGCGCGGTCAACCGTGTGACCGTCGCGGGTGAGAGGCCGGCCGTGGAGCCGAGGAACTGATTGAGCGCGGGCGCGAAGTCGCCGGAGGACAGGCCGTGCAAATAGAGCAAGGGCAGCACCTCACTGATCTTCGGAGACTTGCGGCACCAGGGCGGCAGGATCGCCGAGGAGAACCGCTTGCGCTCACCCGTGCTCTCATCAACCCGCTTGTCGTTCACCCGAGGGGCCTTGACCTCGACCGTTCCGGCGGCGGTGGTGACCTTCCGCAGCTGGTGGTAGCCGTTGCGCACGACCAGACGACGGCCGCCGTCATCGCACTGACCGGCCAACTCAGCGATATAGGAGTTGACTTCGACCTCCAGCGCGGCGGCCAGCATCCGCCTCGCGCCCTCCCGGACGATCTCATCGATCAGGGAACCGTTCGGTGTGACGCCTTCTTCGTTGACTACGCTGAGCACGGGCGTGCCTTCCTGGCCGACGCGGCGAACGTCGGTCTACTCGGTGACCTACCGATCAATCACCCGGGAAGGTACGTCCGTTGCGCGCCCTCCCGAGCCCGATCCACAGGTCCTGAGCATTGCTCCTTGACCGTCGCCCGCTGAGAGGCAGCAGTAAGCCCCGCCCGGAGTGGTCCGAACGGGGCTTGCCTGTGGGCGGGTTACGAGCAGAACGCCGACTTCACGGCGGTCACAATGTCTGCGGCCTGGTCGTCCGTGAGGCTCGGCACGGTGCCCCCCTCGTAACGGAGCTTGGCGTTCTTCTGGACCGTGGCGTCATCCTTCTGGCCTTGATGTCCGAGCACACGTTCCGCGCACGTCAACATCTCCAGCAGAACCCGTCCGCACGCCACGGGGGCAGCGCACGGACGGGGCCACAGCCCGCCGATGGTGAGCCGGCGAGCACCCGATGCTTGCCGTGTCGCGCCGCCGCGATCACGGGAGTACGGGCGTCTTGGTCAGCCAAATGAGTCGGCGGGCAGTGCGGGGGTCGCGCTGATCCGTGCGAGCGGGAGTGCTTCGCACAACTTCACTGCGGACCCAAGGCGCAGCGCGCCAAGCTCGATGTACGCGCGCCCCGATCCCGTCACCAGGCCACGAACCCGCGAGGCTTCCAGTTCGGGAACGCCTGCGCGCATAAGGGCTGTCCGCAACAGTCCGGCCACGTGGTCGGCTTCCGCACGCGCGCTCTTGTATTGGTCCATGGGGATCATGCCGCCCTCACCGCTCCACCTTGCGAACGCAGGCCATATGCCGATAGACGACCACGGGCGGCCCCGACTTCCTGTCCAGCGAGCCCCGCCGCACCGGATCCAAGAGCTTGATCTGCTTCATGCATGCGGGGCACGTCTCACCTGCCGGGGCAAAGGTCCCGTACTCGTCTCTGGTCGCGTCCGTGTCAGTCGCAGTCGTCATCGTTGCCGTCCCCTCGCGTCTTGGTTCGGTGATCCTCGCGTTGGTCGCCAGGACGACGGAACCTCGCACGTTTCCCACTTTGGGACGTCCCATGCCGGGTGGAACGTCCCTAGCAACGTCCGCGAGTTGGGGGAGAGACTGGCGATGTCGAATGAGCGCCTGCGGGCTGTTATGGCGTCCGGCGGATGGACACACGGGAGCTTGGCCGAAGCAGCGGGAGTCGATCCCAAGTCCGTGGAACGGTGGGTCAATCTCGGCCGGACACCCCGGCGGGCAACAGCGCTCAAAGCTGCCGAGACTCTAGGGGAAGACGTGCACGCTCTCTGGCCGTCACTGAGGCAAGCGCGTGCCGCACGGGCCGTCAGCCTGGAACTCGTTGCGCTGTACGACCAGAGGGCGGACGTGCCCGTTTCCGTATACGTGGACTTGTTCTCCCAGGCGCGGGAGCACATCGACGTTCTGGTCTATGCGGCGGTGTTTCTGCATGAGGCATACCCTCGCCTGAATGATCTCTTGCAGGAGCGAGTCGCGGAGGGATGTACGGTGCGGATCGCCATTGGAGATGCCGAAAGTGAGAACGCTAGACAGCGAGGGGTCGAAGAGCGCTTCGGGGACGGCATCGAATCGCGCTGCCGGATCGCACTCATGCATTACCGACCTCTGCTCGGAGCGCCCGGGATCGAGCTGCGAACGCACGGAACAACTCTCTATAACAGCCTGTACCGGGCCGATGATCAAATGTTGGTCAACGCGCACGTATGGGGCCTGAACGCCTACGGAGCCCCTGTGTGGCACCTGCGGCAACACAGTGCGGGCAGAATGTTCGACAGCTACGCGGAGAGTTTCAATGCCGTGTGGGATACGGCAACCCCAGTCGCGGAAGGTTAGCAATTGACACGCACCGAGTATTATGACGACCCAAAAGCACCGAAACCCAACAGCATGGTTGTAGCAGCGTCAGCGGTCGTGACAGACGGCGGTGGGCGCATTCTGCTACAGCGACGCCGGGACAACGACCTATGGGCGCTGCCGGGCGGCGGAATGGAAATGACTGACTCCCTACCAGGAGCAGCCGTACGCGAGGTCAAGGAAGAGACCGGGTACGACGTAGAAATCACGGGACTTGTCGGCACGTACACCGACCCGCTTCACATCATCGCGTACAGCGATGGGGAGGTACGCCGACAGTTCAACGTGTGCTTTCGGGCGCGCATCGTCGGTGGCACTCTGGCGATTTCCAAAGAGAGCACGGAAGTGCGTTTTGTAGACCCAGACGAGCTGAACTCGCTGCCCATGCACCACACCCAACAATTGCGGCTACAGCATTACCTAGAAGATCGTTCGACGCCGTACCTCGGGTAGCGCGAAGCCCCCGCACTCGATGCCTGGTAGGCAAAGAGCACGGGGACAATGTGGTGTAGGTCAGCCGGCAAGGACGTTGGACAGCCGTGCGGCGGCCTTTCCGCCGAACAGAGCGAGACCGCAGTAGAAGTCGATGCGCGTGCGGTAAACGGGCTTTTCATGGGACTCGCCCAGGTCGGTGGTCGGCCACCGCCGCCGTACGGCTGCACAACACGCACCAGGGATGGGGCGTACCGGTAGCGGCGCCTGATGCGCTGGTGCCTCGCTGCTGTTCTGCCTCGCGCTCGTGCCTCTCGCAGCGTCCGCCGTGCGTCAGCTCGGGGCATCCGGGGATAGTGCAGGGGGTACGGGGCTTGCGAGGTACTGGGAAACTCCGATGTTAGTGATCCATCATTTCGTGGTGGGGCTTGGGCCTCAGAGGTGAAGGATGAGTGGTGATGGGGTTTCTGAAGCACGAAGGGGTACAGGATCTCGCTCAGTAGACCGCCCCGCGGTCCAGTTTCCGCCAGTCACATGTCGAGCGTTGACACCTAGTCATCGGCGGAGCATGTTCGACGCCTAGCCCGTGAATCCCATTTATTGGATTCGCTCGGGTATTCGATTCGACTTCGAGATCAACCAGCCGTAGGAGGGGTCATGGCCATCGATACGCGTGAGACCGACGTCATCATTCGTTCGGAAACCGGAGTTCGAGGGTACTTCGAGTATCAAGACGGCTTAAATGCGAAACTGCGGGAGTCGTTAGCTCAGGCGTGGCGGCCTGCCTCCCCTCTGCTCGACCCGCTGTTCGCCGGCCTTCTTGACGCCGGAAAGTTTGCCGTGGCTGCTGAACTGAAGGTGCGAGAATCCCATCGTCTAGTTACTGTGGGGCGCTTCCCTGAAGAGCAGTTACTTAAGGGCCCGAGCGTCCCTTACAACGCGCAAGCGATTAGCTCGGCTCGAAAGGCTCGCTTGCATACTTCCAGTGTCCTGAATGCGTTGGAGCAAACGCCACTGAGGGAACTGCAGGGAGTGCACCGTGAAGATGGATTCCGGCAGGCGCTTGAAGAAGGGAGGGAGGGGCTGATTGATCACCTCGTCAAATACAATATGTCCACTCCCGCCCTTGAGGAAGTGCTCGGCGTTTGGAGCGAGACGACGCAGGTCGTTTCCGAGGGGGGGATTGGGCAGGGTTTCCGCGAAATGGCGGGGCATGTCGACAGGTTCATCGAGCTACGGGGGGACCCAGACCGGGGAACCCGGGAACACTCACCGCTGCCTTGGTGGAAGTACGTACTGATCGCTAGTATCATCGGAGTTGGAATCTTCGGCATTGTTGCCTGCTTCTGGTGGAGTGCTTGCGTTTGGGTTTGGCCGGCGATCGCCCTCATCAGTCCCTGGGTATTCGGAATAATCGATCGAGGGTGCTGACGGGGCAGGGGCTTGAATTAGATCTTCTCGTTCATGCTGGCGTCACGTAGAAGTGTGATTGGCCCCGAACTCCGTCCCGGTCTGAGCCCGTGGCACCCGTGACAGAGCACTTGCACATTGCTGTCTATGTCCTCGCCTCCGAGGGACAGCGGGCGCACATGGTCCACGTCCACCCCGCCCGCGGGGAAGTCACCCAGACACCAGTCACACCAGGCCGAGCCCCGTTCCTGCACTCGCCGGCGGAGCCGAGCCGCAGCGTCACGGCGGTTGGCCCGTCGTCGGCTTCGTGCTCGTCGGGTGCGGACACTGGCCCGACCCGGCTAGGGGGTTTCGGGTAGTCGCCATGTCCGCTATAGGGACCAGCCCGTTCCCGCTCGTCTCGCCTTTGACCAGCACCGATGCCATCACGGCTACACCCCAGAACCGCTAGAACGGAGTGTTGGGAGACCCGGAGGGCAACGAATTCTGCGTGCTGCGCAGTGCCGCCGAACGCGCGGCGGGCGAATCGGCCGCCTGCGACAACCGAGCTGTAGGGTGACTCCGACCGCTTCAACTATCCGCCGGGGCAGGCCAGTTGATGCCTACGCCTACCCGCTGACCGCCTCCGCGGCCACCGCATCCCCCCGCCTCGCCAGCGACGCCGAGTACCTGCGCAGCAGCAGGATCGCCGTAGTCGCGAGGCCCGTGAGGAGGCCGAGCCAGATGCCGATGGTGTCCAGGGCGAGCGGGTAGGCCAGGAGCCAGGCGGCGGGGAGTCCGACCGCCCAGTAGCCGATGAGTGTGATGCGGAAGCCGCTCTTGGTGTCGTCGAGGCCGCGCAGCAGCCCCACTCCGATGTTCTGCGCGCAGTCGAAGAACTGCAGGAACGCGGTCACGACGAGCAGATGCGTGGCGATCGTCAGCGCGCGGTCGGACCCCGAGTCCATGAACGGGGCCAGGATCAGGCGGGGCACGGTGAGATAGGCGATGCCGACGACCGTCATGACGGCCGCCGCGCACGCGAGCGCGGTGTTCTTGATGCGCCGCGCGTCGTCGACGCGGCCGAGGGCCAGTTCGCGGCTCACGTTGATCGACGCGGCGTGGGAGAGGCCGACGGCGACCTGGAAGACGATGTAGACGAGCTGGTTGACGGCGGTGTGCGCGGCGAGTGCGGCGGGCCCGAAGGATCCCGCCATCAGTGCGGTCAGGGAGAAGAATCCCGCTTCCGAGCCGTACGTCGCCGCGATCGGCACCCCGAGGCCGACAAGGCGCCTGACGGTGGCCGGGTCTGCCTTCATCACGCTCAGCGTGAGCAGCGGCGACAGTTCGCCGTCCCGCTTGGCCGATACGTACAAGGCGAGGAAGGAGAGCAGATAGACGGTGGATGTGGCGATGCCGATGCCGGTCAGGCCGAGCCGGGGCAGGCCCCAAGTGCCGTGTACGAGCACCCAGTTGAGGCCCGCGTTGACGGCGATGGACGCGACCGTGATCTGGAGCAGGGCCTGCGGTCGCCGCATGCCGACGGTGAACTGGCGGATGGCCTGGAACCACAGGCACGGAAGGAGTCCGGGAGCCAGCGCGAACAGCATGCTCTGGGCGCGGTCGACGACGTCCGCGTCCTGGCCGAGCAGGGGCAGGGCCTGGCCGATGAGGATCATCAGGACGGCCCCGGCGATGCCGGCGAGGGTGGCCACGGCGAGGCTGGCGCGGACGATCCCGCGGACCTCTTCGTGATCCCCGCCGCCCGCTGCCTCCTTTGTCCCCTTTGCCTTCTGCGGCCCCGATTTCCGTACGGATTCCGCCTGTTCGGCCCGGGCCGCCGCGGCCGCGATCTGGTTGCCGACGGAGGTGACAAGGCCGACACCCATGGTGCGCAGCTGGTTGAAGATGACGATCGCCAGGCCGCCCGCGGCCAGCTCCTGGGTGCCGAGGAGGCCCATCATCACCGTGTCGGTGGTGGTCAGGGCGACCTGTGCGAGCTGGGTGAGGACGAGCGGGACGGCCAGGGTGGCGAGCGCGCGGCTGTCGCGCAGGAGGGTGGTCGGCATCGGTGTCATCGGTTCCTGCGGAGTTTGCTGAGGAGCTCCTCGATCTCCCGCTCCGCTGCGGGATCGAGGAGGCCGCGGGCCTGCATCCAGGTGTCGTTGAAGACGGTGTCCAGGTATTTCTCGCCGCCGTCGTTGACGAGCGCGACCATAGTCGTGCCGGGCGGCAGGGCGGGCAGTCGGGTCAGCGCCTCATGGACGACACCGCCCGCGGAACCGCCGATGAGCAGTCCGGTGCGGGCGACGGCCCGGCAGGTGGCGAACGCCTCGATGTCGCCGACCTTCACGCCCTCGTCGATGAGGCCGAAGTCGACGAGGGCGCCTATCTCGGCGCCCTCGGGTGTGCCGGTGCCCGACTGGTAGTAGTCGTGGGCGGGGCCGCCGAACGCGATGGACCCCTTGGGTTCCACGCCGACGGTGGTGAAGTCGGTCATGAGCGTACGCAGTTCACGTGCCGTGCCGCAGAGGGCGCCGCCCGTGCCGACCGCGCCGACGAGCACGTCGATACGTCCGTCGAGGGCCTCGTGGAGTTCATGGGCGACGGGGAAGTATCCGACGCCGTTGCTGGGGTTGTTGTGCTGCTCGGTGAAGATGGTGTTGTCCTGGCCGCGCGCCATGTCCTCGGCGAGCTCCTCGCGGGCGGCGGTGGCGAGTTCATCGGTCCCATCGTCGACCACGTAGACGAGTTCGGTGCCCAGCGCCTTCATCCCGCGCAGTTTGTCGGCGCAGGCGTGGTGGTCGACGACGGCGGTGAAGGTGTAGCCGCGTTCGGCTGCGATGACGGCGAGGCCGAGCCCGGTGTTGCCCGATGTGGACTCGATGATCCGGCCGCCGGGGCGCAGTTCGCCGCGGGCCTCGGCGTCGGTGATCATCTGGCGGGCCATCCGGATCTTGGCGGTGCCGGTGGGGTTGAACATCTCCAGTTTGAGCAGCAGGCGGCTGCCGGTCTCGGTGGCGGCGAGTTCGAGGAGGGGGGTGTGGCCGATGAGGTCGGACACGCGGGAGACCACGGCGGGGCGCTGAAAGGATCCGGGCATCACAGCTCCAGGGGTGAGTCGGGTCGGGTCGGTCACGATCAGGCTCGGAGGAAGTGACGGTCGAACCGCCAGCGCGGACGCCCGCCTTGGCCCTCCGCTGGACGATCGACGCGGTCGATGACCACCTTCGGCGGCAGCGGCAATTCATGGAACGGCGACTCGTTGGAGTCCATCTGGTACCCGGCCGTATTCGGATACACGAGCAGATCCCCCACCCGAGGCCGCTGCCGGAACGGGACCTTCCGCCAGGTGAGCAGGTCCGACTCCAGACATGTCGCCGCGCCGACACTCGCGGGGAAGACCCCCGGGGAGTCGCCGGGCTCTGCGGAGTCGTCGGACTCTTCGGAGGACCGGGGCAGCAGACAAGGCTCCGGCAGATACTCGCTGTTGAACCACTGCTCCGACAGGCTCAGGCTGCTCCCGTCGACGGTCAGGATCCGATAGCCGTCACGTTCCTTGACCCCCTGGACCCGGAACACGCTCCCGCCCGCCCGGTCCAGAAGCGCACGCCCCGGCTCGACGAGGAGTGCGACGCCGCACTCCTTCAAAAGACCGGCGAGCGGCTGCCCGGCCCCTTGCGGCCGGGACGAAAGGAGGGCCGCGAGCGCCCCGGCCCCGGCGACCGGCGAGTGGTACGGGTAGAAGTCCGCGGAGCCGAACGACTTCCCCGCGTGATAGTGCCCACCGTGCTGCTCGGCGAGGAAGGCGCGCCACCTCTCGGCATCGGTGTAGCTGACCGGCAGGCCGCCGCCGACGCTGATCCGGCTCGCCTCAAGGCCGAGCGCGCGCGCCTTCAGGCACCGCTCGACGAGCCGAGCCGCCAGATCGGCGCGCGGCCCCACCTCGTATCCGGAGAGATGGAAGCTGAACCCCTCCATCCGTACGGCGTCGCCCGCCCCGACGCAGCGGTCGAGCGCGGCGGTCAGCTCGGCGTCGGTCATGCCGAAGCGGCTGTGTGGCTGCGTGGGCGGCAGACAGCGCAGCAGCAGCCGTGCCGGGCGTCTCGGGTGGGCCCCGGCGGGTGCGGTCGCCGTCGCGAGCAGTGCGTCGAGTTCGTCGAGTGCGTCTACGGCGATCAACGCGCCCTGCCGCACAGCGAGTTCGAGCAGGTCGGGCCCCTTGGCAGGACCAGTGACGACGACGTCCTCGCCGCGTACGCCGTGGCCAAGGGCCTCGCGCAGTTCACCGAGCGATGCGACGTCGACGCCCGCGCCGTGCGCCGCGCAGCGTTCGACCCACACGGCGGCCTTGTTGGACTTCTTCGCGAAGTACACGAAGCCGTCCACCCCGGCATCCTCCAAAGTCGCCTGCATCGACCGCAAGTTGGCGTCGAAGGCGTCCGGCAGGAGGAAGTGGAACGGGCCGCCGAGTGCGTACGAAAGTTCTTCGAGCAGCCCGCTCGCCAGGACCGTCTCGGTGGCGGGGTCGGGCAGGGCGGGCAGGCTCGGCCAGGTGGCCCCGCCCCCGGCGGATCGGTTCACTGCCACAGGGCCACCTCGGTGCCCAGGCCCTGGGCGATGGCGAGTTGGGCGAAACGGTGGCCGAGTGCGATGTCCGTGACGACCAGGCCGCTGTTGTACGCGAAGATCCGCTCATCGGCCGACCGGCGCCCGACGGTGGCGCCGGCCAGCACGGGCGGGAACTCCGTGTCCACCGGCGGGAGTTCGCCTTTCGCGTCGGCCATGTCGGTTCCGGTGACGTTCATCTGCGCCTCACTCGTGGCGATGAGGCGGTCGGCCTCGTGGAGCGTCGAGGGGGCGAGCCCGTGTCCGACCAGGACGCAGAGCGCGCCGCGCTTGAGCCAGTCGGCCTCGACCGCGGCGGAGGTGTGCCCGCCCGCCGTGGCGACGATGATGTCCGCGTCCGCGGCGGCGGCCCGCAGATCGGTCACGATCTCCAACTCCCGCTCCGGGAAGTGGGAGTTGAGCTCGGCACGGACGGCCGCGATGCCTTCGGGGTGGGTGCCGGACAGCATCAGGCGGTCGAGGTCGGGCAGCGCGGTGAGCAGGAACGGCAGGGCGAGCCTGCCCTGGGTCCCGGTGCCGATGACCAGCGCGCTGCGGGCGCCCGGTGCGGCGCACTCGCGGGCCAGGAGCGCGGAGACGGCCGGGGTGCGCAGGGAGCCGATGCGGGAGCAGTCCATCATCGCCACCGGAAGACCCGTGACATCGTCGTACAGCGTGAGCGAGGTGTAGTAGTGCTGCTCCTCGCGGCCCTTGTCCAGGCCGTGCTTGTACGAGGTCTTGATCGCGACGACGTCGCGGGAGCCGTCACGGCCGAGCATCGCGTAGGCGACCGAGTGCTCGTCCCGTGGTTTGACGGTCAGCTTGCGGGGGTTGTCGGAGCGTCCCGCGTGGAGGGTGCGGTAGGCGTCCTCGACGGTGGCGATGACGTCGGCGAGGGAGATGTCGATGCCGGCCAGGTCCGTGGTGGACAGGACGCGCAGGTGTTTGTCGGAGCCGCCGGCTGTCCGGTCGTCCGAGGAGCTCGTCTCGTCCGCGGGGCTCGTCGATATTCGGGTCATGGGGGTGTACCTCCGGTCCGTGGGCGGGAGTTCGGGCCGCATGCGCCGGGCATGGCCCGCATGCGCCGGGCAGGTCAGCGCACGTGTGCTTCGAGCGCGCTCTGCCCGTAGCCGTGCTCGGCGGCTTCGGCGGGCGGCCGTGTGCGCCGCCCGGGGACGCGTACGGAGGCGCGCTTGAGCCAGCGGTCGGTGCCGTCGTAGCGGGCCTGGAACGGCACCCGGCCGTGCACGACGAGGTCGTTGTCGACGACGAGGATCTCGCCGGGCTCGAGGCTCACCGCGACCGAGGCGCGGGCGAGTTCGGCCTCCAGGCGCCGGTAGGCGGCGCGGTAGGGCGCCACCGCACGCTCGACCGGGGTGTACGCCGGGTCGAAGCGCAGCGTCAGGCCGTCATCGGCCGCGAACAGGGCGGGCACAGCGGGCGGCGGCTGGTCGGCGTAACCCTGGGCAGTGGCGTACGCGTCGTCGGGGAGGATCGGCAGGACGGGGCGGGCGAGCAACTCAAGGTCTTGGTCGGAGAGTTGGACCTTGCGGACGCTGGCCGCGGTGGTGGCGACGCGGTCGTGGTTGCGTACGCAGCCGAGCATCAGGAGATGTGCACGGCCGGGATGGAAGGCGTCCTCGGTGTGGGGGCTGAGGAGCACCGCGCTGCTCGCGCCGGTCTGCTCGGCCTCGTGGCCGGGCGAGGGGACGATGTTGTGCACGAACCGGCCCTCCTGCTGGCCCTCCCAGGCAAGGGGGTTGCCCATCACGCAGGCGAGCAGCAGCAGGGTGATGTCGTGCACGGCCCCGCTGTCTCCGGCGTCGGCCCAGCTCGCGGGTGTCGGCCCGACGGCTTGGTCGTCGACGTCGAGGCCGCGCAGGACGAAGAGGCCGTCTGCGGTGTCCACGGGCCGGCAGTGGTGGAGCAGACGGGAGTCGAAACCGGTGGCGGCTTGCGCTATGCGCTTCAGAAGCCGGGGAGACGTGGCGGATGTGCCGAATTCGGCGAGTATCTTCTCGGCGGTTTCGCGGAGTTGGTGTGCGGAATGGGGGTCGAGCGTGCGGACAGGTGCGGCTGCCGGGCTCATGGCGAAGTAAGTCCGTTTCCGTTGGGTGGGGGGAATCGGTCCGTGTCACCGGTGACGCTTTGAACGCTAGCAGTAAACTAAGGTAAGGCAAACCTTAGTGATGGATCATGCCGGGGATCGGGCGGATTTCGCAACTAGGGGGCGCATGGGCGCACTTCACGGGGGGTGCGGGTTGCGGGGCCCGTCGTTCTTAGGGTAGGCAAACCTAAAGCCATCGTGATTGACCCCGAACCGGCTGTGAACCGGTCCGAACTGGAACGAGGACGTACGTGGACATCTCCAGGCGCCAAGTGCTGTGGGCCGGCGGGGCATTGAGTACAGCGGCTCTGCTCAGCGGGTGCTCGGGGGACGGTGAATCCTCGTCCGACGCGGCCAACGGTGGCGGCAAGCCCCGCAAGGGCGGCACGCTCCGGGTCGGCGCCCTGGGCCGGGCATCGGCCATCACCCGGGACCCGCACGGCACCCAGGCCAACGAGAGCGACTACCTCATCATCGCCCTCCTGTACGACACGCTCACCGCGCCCGGCGCCAAGGAGAACACCGCCCCGCGCCTGGCGGCCAGTTGGAAGTCCTCCGAGGACCTGAAGACCTGGCGCTTCACCCTCGCCAAGGGCGCCAAGTTCCACGACGGCACACCGGTCACCGCCGACGACGTCGTCTGGTCGCTGCGCCGCCTGCGCGGCACGCCGTCCGGCGCTTCGCGGCTGCCCGGCATCAAGGCCGAGAACATCAAGGCGGAGGGCGACGACACCGTCGTCCTCGTCTCCGACTACGCCAACGCCGAACTGCCCCTGCTCACGCGTCTGACGACCTTCGTGCTCAAGAAGGGCACCAAGGAGAAGGAGCTCGGGAAGGCGCCCGGCACCGGTCCTTTCAAGCTCGACTGGTTCCGCTCCGGCAACGCCCGCCTCGTACGCAATGCGGACTGGCACGGCGGCGAGGTGTTCCTCGACGCCATCGAGGTCAAGATCTTCGAGTCGCCGCAGGCGATGTCCAACGCCCTGATCGCCGGGCAGATCGACCTCGCCTCCAACGTCGGCTCGGTCGCCGCCCGTACGGCGAAGAAGCGCAAGGACATCCAGATCGTGCGCCGCCCCGACGACATGGCGATGCCCATCGTCATGCGCACCGCCGACGGCCCGTTCGCGGACCCGAAGGTGCGTGAGGCGCTGCGCCTCGCCGTGGACCGCAAGGCCATGGTCGACCAGGTCCTCTCCGGGTACGGGAGCGTCGGCAACGACATTCTCGGCACCGGCGACCCCGCGTACGACAAGAAGATCCCGCAGCGCGGCCGCGATCTCGCCAAGGCCAAGTCACTCCTGAAGGAAGCGGACTTCGACACCTCCAAGACGTACCGGCTGCTGACCACCGAGGACATCCCGGGCCTCGCCGAGTCCGCGACGCTCTTCGCCAGTCAGGTCCGCGAGGCCGGGGTGAAGGTGGAGGTGGTCAAGCAGGAGTCCGCGACGTTCTGGGACAAGACCTGGCTCAAGGGCGACCTCTACACCAGCTACTGGGGCACCAACGACTCGGTGATCTTCCTGGCGAGCAAGACGATGGTCTCCGAGTCCGGCCAGAACGAGGCGGGTTGGAAGAGCAAGGAGTTCGACGCGGCCTACCGCGAGGCCATCGGCGGCAAGGACGCGGCGGCGCGCGCCGATGCGCTCGGCGAACTCCAGAAGATCGAGCACGACGCGTCCGGCTATCTCCTGTGGGGCGTCGCCGAAGGCATCGACCTGGCCGCCGCGCCCGTGCACGGCCTGCCCGAACTGCCCGGCTACGGACGCGTGCAGCTCGAGTCGGCGTGGCTGGCCCGCTGAGCGGTACGGCGACGGCGTCCGGGGCCGGTCAAGGCGGCAAGGGCCCCGGACCGGGCCCCGGCTTCGGCTTCGGCTTCGGCTCCGGCGCCGCGAAGGCGCGCCGGGCCGGCCGGGCGGCGCTGTCCGGCGCCCTCCGGCTCGGCGTGCTGTTCGCCCGCCGCGCGCTGCTGCTCGCCGTACTGCTCGCCGTCGTCTTCGCCGCCATCGAACTGCTGCCGGGCGACGCCGCCAACGCGACGTCGGAGCGCGGCGAGACCGCCGCCGACCTGGAGCGGCGGCGCCACCTGCTCGGCCTCGACCAGCCGGTCCTCACGCGCTTCACGGACTGGATGACCGGCCTGCCGTCCGGTGACCTCGGCACGTCCGCCCGCGGCGAGTCCATCGCGGAGTTGCTGTCCCGGCCCTTCCCCAACACCCTGCTCCTGGGCGGTCTCGCGCTGCTCGTGACGCTCGCCGTCTCCGTCGGCCTCGGCTGCTGGGCGGCGCTCAAGCCCGGCGGCACCGCCGACCGGGCCGTCTCCGCCACGGCCACCGGGATCCTCGCGCTGCCCGAGTTCGTCGTCGCGGTGGCCCTCGTGCTCGTCTTCGCGCTGTGGACCGACTGGCTGCCCGCCGTCACGCTGACCGATGCCGACGGCTCGCCGGCCTCCTGGAAGATGCTGATCCTGCCCGTACTGGCCCTGGCCATCCCGCAGATCGGCTGGAACACCCGCATCGTGCGCGCCGCCCTCGCCGACGAGGCGAAGGCCCCGCACGTGGAGAGCGCCGTGATCGACGGCCTTCCGCGCCATCGGATCCTCACCCACCATCTGCTGCCCGGCGCGCTGCCGACCATCGCGGCGGGCATCGCCACCTCGACGGGCATGCTGCTCGGCGGCGCCGTCGTGGTGGAGACCATCTTCAACTACCCGGGCATCGGCTCGGTGCTGGCCGGCGCCGTCGCCGACCGGGACAGCCCGGTCGTCGCAGGGGTGGTCGCCGTCACCGGCGCCGTCATCACAGGAGTGCTCCTGCTCGCCGACCTGGTACGCGCCCGGGCCTCGGGAGGCCGCGTATGACCGCCCCGTCAGTCCTGCCGCAGACCGTGCGGCGCCGCCACGCCATGGACACTCCGGTTGCCGCGCGCGGCGCCGAGCCGGGCGGGGTTCGTGCCTGGGTCTTTGGAGGCCGCGTATGACCGCCCTGCAAGCCGCGCCGCAGGCCCTGCGGCGCCGACCCCGGCGGGGCCTCGTGCTGCGGGTCCTGCCCGCGCTCGTGCTCATCGCGGTCGCCGTCGCGGGGCCCTGGCTCGCCCCGCACGCCATCGACACCCCGGTCACCGCGCCCTACGCCGAACCGGGCGGCAAGGCCGTGCTCGGCGGCGACCAGCTGGGCCGCGACGTGCTCAGTCGGCTGCTCGCCGGAGGGCGCGAACTCATCGCCACATCGCTCCTCGTGGCCGCCCTGGTCACCGTGACGGCCGCGCTGCTCGGTGTGCTCGGCGCCCTGCGGCCGACCGTCGGCCGCGTCGTTGAGCGCGCCGCCGACGTGCTGATGCTGCTGCCCGCCGTGCTCGGCATCCTGCTCATCGCGCTGTCCTGGCCGGGTGGCGGCCGTTTCGCCGTGATCGCGGCCGCGGTCGTGATGGGGGTTCCCTATGCCGTACGTCTTGTCGCGGGCGCCGCGGCGCCGGTCGCGGCCGCCGGGTACATCGAGGCGGCGGCCGTTGGCGGGGAACGGCTGTGGCATCTCGTCGTACGCGAGGTCCTGCCCAATCTGCGCGCCACGCTGCTCGCTCTCTTCGGGCTGCGCTTCGTCGCCGCCGTCTACATCGTCGCCACCGCGGGGTTCCTCCAGGTCGGGCCCCAACCGCCCGCCGCCGACTGGGCGTTGATGATCCGGGAGAACTCGGGCGGCATCGTCCTCAACCCCTGGGCGGTCCTGGCCCCCAGCATCGCCATCGGCCTGCTCGCCATGAGCGTCAACCTGGCCGCGTCGGCGCTCGTCCCGCAGACGGGCCGGAAGGTAGGGACCGCCCTGTGAATCATTTGCCCGACTGGTATTCGGAGGGTCAAGTTCCCGCCTCCGACGTGGCGGTGAGCGTCACGGGTCTGACCGTCGCCGCCGCCGACGGTCGTCTTCTGCTCGACGGCGGCAGCCTGGAGGTGCGCCCCGGCCGCGTCACCGCGCTCGTCGGCCCCTCCGGCTGTGGCAAGACCACCCTCCTGCGGGCCGTTGCCGGAGCTCTGCCGCCGGGGTCTTGGCGTACGGAAGGTCAAGTCGAGGTGCTCGGCCAGGATGTTCTGACGCTGGGCGCCGCCGAGCTGCGCTCCCTGCGCAGGCGCCGGCTCGCCTACCTCGGCCAGGACCCCGGCACCGGCCTCAACCCCCGGATGAAGGTGCGCGGCCTGCTCGCCGAAGTGGCGGTCGACCGGAGCCCCGCGGCCCTCTCCGCCCTGCTCTCCGAGGTCCAACTCCCCACGGATCAGGGGATATTGGGCCGTCGCTCCGGCGAACTCTCCGGCGGTCAGCAGCGCCGCGTGGCTTTGGCCAGGGCCCTCGCCCGCCGCCCCGCCGTGCTGCTCCTCGACGAGCCGACCGCGGGGCTCGACCCCGCCCTGCGCGACGAGATCGCCGAACTCCTGCGGCACCTGGCGGGCCACCACCAGCTCGCCGTCGCGCTGTCCTGCCATGACACGGACCTGGTCGCCCGGCTCGCCGACGATGTCGTGGACCTCTCCCGGGGCAGGGCAGCGGCTCTGCCCGCACCGCGCGCGACGCGGCGTGCGCTGCCCGACGGCCCCCCGACCCTCTCCGTCTCCGGCCTGCACGCGGCCTTCGCGTGCCGTGGCCGCCGCGTCCCCGTCCTGCACGGCGTCGACCTCGTCGTTGCCCCCGGATCGAGCACGGGCATCGTCGGGGCGTCGGGCTCCGGTAAGACGACCCTGGTCCGCGCGGTCGTCGGCCTGCACCGGCCCACCGACGGCACGGTCACCCTCGACGGCGTACGCCTGGCCCCCGCAGCCCAGCGCCGCACCCGCGAACAGCGCCGCCGCCTCCAACTGGTCCCGCAGGACCCCCTGGGCACCCTCAACCCGAGCCGTACGGTGGGTCAGACGCTGGGTCGCCCACTGCGCCTGCACCGGCGGGCGGGACGCGCCGATGCCCCGTCCCGTGTCCTCGAACTCCTCGAACAGGTCGGGCTCCCCGCGAACTTCGCGGATCGGTACCCACATGAACTCTCCGGCGGGCAGCGCCAACGCGCCTCCATCGCAAGGGCGTTGGCGGCCGACCCGGACGTACTCGTCTGCGACGAGGTGACCTCCGCCCTGGACGACGGGACCGCCGCCGCGATCATGGACCTCCTCGAGGAGCTGCGGGACGGCCGGGGGCTCGCCCTGGTCCTCATCAGCCACGACCTCCGCCTCATCGCGAGCCGCACCGACTCCCTCCTGGTCCTCTCAGAGGGCGATGCGGTCGAATCGGGCACGACCCGCGATCTCTTCGCCTCCCCGTCCCACCCGGTCACCGCCTCGCTGGTGGCGGCGGCGGGGGCCGTGGCGGGTCCGGAGCTGCCCGTCTGATCCGTCCTCTGATCCGTCCCAACCTGTTCTGACGTCCGCCTTCACCCACTCCCAGGTCCATTCTGAAGCGAGCGTTTCAGAATGTGCTAGCGTCTCGATCGCCAGTTATGGAGCGAGTGCTCCAGAAGTCGTGCGCGAGAAGGATGGGGCCGCGATGCCGCCTGCGGTGTACATAGTCGCTCTGGGGATCTTCACCCAGGGGACCTCGGAGTTCATGCTGTCCGGGCTGCTTCCGGGCATGGCCGCCGACCTGGGGGTGTCGATCCCCGAGGCCGGACTGCTGATCTCCGCCTTCGCGATCGGCATGGTCGTCGGCGCTCCGCTGCTCGCGGTGGCCACCCTGAGCTGGCCTCGACGGACGGCGCTCGTGTCGCTGCAGGTGGCCTTCGTCGTGGCCCATGTGATCGGCGCGCTCGCGCCCGGCTACGGGGTTCTGTTCGTCACGCGGGTGGTCAGCGCCCTTGCGTACGCCGGGTATTGGGGTGTGGCCGTGGCCACCGCGGTGGCGCTCGTCCCGGCGGCGGCCAAGGGGCGTGCGGTCGCCGTCGTGGCGGGCGGTCTTACCCTGGCCACGGTCGTCGGCGTACCCGCAGGCACCCTGCTGAGCCAGCACTCCAGCTGGCGCGCCGCGTTCTGGGCGGTGGCCGCGGCCACGCTGGTGAGCCTGGTGTGCACGCTGCTCGTCGTACCCGGCGGGCGGGGCGAGCAGCCGCGTACGTCGGTGAAGGCCGAGCTGCGGGGCATGGCACGTCCCCAGCTCTGGCTCTCGTACGCCATCACGGCCTTCGCCTTCGGCGCGGTCATCGTCACCTTCAGCTATCTGGCGTCCCTGCTGACCGAGGTGAGCGGGGTACCCGAAGGCTGGGTGCCCGCGGTCCTCGCGCTGTTCGGCGTCGGCGGCATGGCGGGCCTCTTCATCGGCGGCCGAACCGCCGAAGCCCGCCCGCTCGCCACCCTCGGCCTGGGTCTCGGCGCGCTCGCGCTGTTCTCCGCGCTGCTCGCGCTGACGGCCGGGTCCGCCGTCGTGGTCATCGCCCTGGTGTTTCTGCTCGGCGTGGCCGGATACGTGACCAATCCCGCCCTGCAGTCCCGGGTGTTCACCCTCGCGCCCGCCGCCCCGACGCTGGTCGGCGCCACCAACACGGCCGCGTTCAACGTCGGCAACACCCTGGCCCCGCTCCTCGGCGGCCTGACCATCGACGCCGGGCTCGGCTACGCATCCGTGGCCTGGGTCGGCGCCGCGCTCGCCGCCGCGGGGGCCGGGGCGGTGCTGTGGGCGGCGCGGCTTCAGCGGGGCGTATGCGAGACCCCGGTGAGACGGACCAGCGAAGCAGCCGTATGAGAGACACGAGAGAAGAGAGAAGCGACATGCAGCACGACACCTCCACGACCCGCACCCGCATCACCGCCGACCGCGACTGGTATGAGTCCGCCGGAATCTCGCTCGGCATCCGCGTCGGAGACCTCGTCTTCACCTCGGGACAGGCGCCGGTCGACGCGGACGGGGCGACGGTCGGTGCCGGGGACTTCGAGGCCCAGGCACGGCAGGCGCTCGCCAATGTGGCGACCGTCCTCACCAACGCCGGGTCCGGCCTGGACAAGGCGGTGAAGCTCACGGTCTTCGTCACCGACATCGCCCACCAGGACGTCTTCGCCGCTCTCCGGGCGCGGTTCTACGTACCGCCGTTCCCCGCGGAGTCGTTCGTCCAGGTCGCCGCGCTCGCCGACCCCGCATGGCTGATCGAGATCGAGGCGGTGGGCGCGGTCGGGTAGCCCTGTTCTGTACGCATGTTCCAAAACCCGTAGTGTGGAGGCATGGCCAGGCCACGAGAGTTCGACGAGGACCGCGTCGTCACCGCCGCCATGGAGACGTTCTGGCGCCACGGTTACGAGGGCACATCGACGCGCGCGCTGTGCGACAGCACGGGCCTCGGCCCTTCCAGCCTCTACAACACCTTCGGCGGCAAGCGGCAGCTCTATCTGCGCGCGCTCCGGTGCTACTACGAGACGAGCACCGCCGAGCAGATCGAGATCCTGCGGGGTGCTGGTCCTGCCAAGGAGCGGCTGCGGGACATGATGATCCACGCCGTCGACGCCGATCTCGACGAGGCGGACGGGCGCGGGTGCTTCGCGATCAACGCGGCCGTCGAGATCGGCGGGCTCGACCCGGAGGTCAAGGACGCGGTGCGGCGCTCCTTCGACCGCGTGGAGGAGGAGCTGCGTACGGTCGTGGAGACGGGGCGGCGCAGCGGCGAGCTCCGGTCCACCGGTGACGCGCTGACCGTCGCCCGTCGGGTGCAGAGCACGTACTACGGGCTGCGCGTCCTCGCCCGCGTCCAGGACGACCGGCAGGCGCTGCTCGACACGGTGGAGAGCGCGCTCGCCGAACTCTGAGCGGCCCGCAACGCCGTACTGCCGTACTCCCGCAGCCACTCTCGGCATGTCGGGGCGCCTGCGTTCGTCGTTCCCGCGCGGCGGCAGCTCTGTTCACCCGAAGGCTACCCAGAAGTAACTGCGGCTGATTGGATGACGGGCGCCACAGCAACCCCCCACCACTCACAGGAGATTCCGTGCCGCACCCAGCGCTGCGCAGGACTCAGGCCGCCGCGATCACGACCGTGCTCGCCGCCGCGACACTCGCCGCCGTCGCCCCGTCCGCGACCGCCGCCCCCGCTGCCCCGGCCGCCACTCCCGAGCTGAAGGTGCTTTCGTACAACGCCTTCCTCTTCAGTAAGACGCTCTACCCCAACTGGGGCCAGGACCACCGGGCCAAGGCGATCCCGGCCGCGGACTTCTTCAAGGGCCAGGACGTCGTCGTACTCCAGGAGGCCTTCGACAATTCCTCCTCCGACGCGCTGAAGTCGAACGCCGCGGCCCAATACCCGCACCAGACCCCGGTGATGGGCCGGAGCAAGGACGGCTGGGACGCCACCGGCGGCGCCTACTCCTCGGTGACCCCGGAGGACGGCGGGGTGACGATCCTGAGCAAGTGGCCGATCGTGCGCAAGGAGCAGTACGTCTACAAGGACGCCTGCGGCGCCGACTCGTACTCCAACAAGGGCTTCGTCTATGCCCAGTTGGACGTCAACGGCACGAAGGTGCACGTCGTGGGCACGCACGCGCAGTCCACCGACCCGGGCTGCGGCTCCGGCGAGGCCGCGGCGACCCGCTCGCTGCAGTTCAAGGAGATGGACGCCTTCCTGGACGGCAAGAACATCCCGGCGGACGAACAGGTCGTCGTGGCGGGCGACTTCAACGTCGACTCGCACAGCGACGAGTACGCCTCGATGCTCGCCGACGGCGGCTTCGCGCCGGCCGACGGCCGCACCGGCCACCCGTACTCCTTCGACACCCAGGACAACTCGATCGCCGCCGAGCGCTACCCGGACGACCCGCGCGAGGACCTCGACTACATCCTGCACCGCAAGGGCAACGCCCGCCCCGCCACCTGGCACAACGAGGTGATCAAGGAGCAGAGCGCCCCCTGGACGGTCTCCAGCTGGGGCAAGGAGTACACGTACACCAACCTGTCCGACCACTACCCGGTGATCGGCTCCTAGCCACCCAATGGGTCCGGCCCGTCCCCTTGCGCGAATGGGGCGGGCCGGACCTGTGCCGGGGCTAGTGCCAGGGCCCCGTCACGGCGAACGTCGTGCCGGGGTTGTAGCAGTTGACGTACATCGTGTCGTGGTCAGGTGAGAACGAGACGCCCGCGAACTCGCCCCACTCCGGCTCCTCGGGCGTGCCGATGTTCTGGCGGCCGCGGGCCATCGCGTAGACCTCGCCGTGCCGCGTGAGGCCGTACACGTGCTGGACGCCACCGCCGTCCTCGCACACCATCAGGCCGCCGCTCGGCGCGAGGCAGATGTTGTCGGGGGACTCGCCGGGCAGCTGGATGTCGGTGTCCGGGCCGAAGACGATCACCAGGGTGAGGCGGCGCTTGGACGGGTCGTAGCGCCAGACCTGACCGAAGTGGTCGGCCGCCGAACCCTCCGCGCTGTGCGCGAAGGAAGAGACGAAGTAGACGCACGAACCGCCCCAGTAGCAGCCCTCCAGTTTCTGGGCGTGTGTGATGCCCTTGGGGCCGAAGTCCTGGAGGCGGATGGGGGTTTGGGCGGCCAGTGGGTCAGGGACGTCGACCCACTCGATGCCGTCGAAGCTCGCGCCGGTCTCCTGGACGGCGGACAGATCCGGGACGCCGGGCACCCGCATGGCCTGCAGCTTGCCGCCCGCGCGCAGTGAACCCCGGCCGCCCTCCGGCTTGTTGGGCAGGAAGCGATAGAAGAGGCCGAAGGGCTTCTGGAAGGCGTCCTCGGTCTCGTAGACGATGCCGCGCTTCGGGTCGACCGCGATCGCCTCGTGCTGGAAGCGGCCCATCGCGGTGAGCGGCACGGCCCCGGTGCGGCGCGGGTCGACGGGGTCGACCTCGAAGATGAAGCCGTGGTCCTTGGTGTAGCCGTTCGTGCCGGCCTTGTCCTCGGTCTCCTCGCAGGTCAGCCAGGTGCCCCAAGGCGTGGGCCCGCCCGCGCAGTTGACGGCGGTCCCCGCGATCCCGACGCGTTCGCCGATCACGTTGTTCCGGGCGTCGAGCGAGAGCACCGTACAGCCGCCCTTGCCCATCGGGTCGTAGGTGAGCCCCTCGACCGTGGGCACGGGGATCTTGCCGTTGTGGCGGTTCTCGTGATTGCGGACGAGGTGGACGCCGCCGCGTTTGCCGCGGAACGCGTCCATGCCGTCGAAGTTGCTGGGCACCTTGCCCTCGCCTGACGGCAGTTCGCCGCCCTCGCGGGAGAGGACCTTGTAGCGGAACCCCTCGGGCAGATCGAGCAGACCGGCGGGGTCGGGCACCAGTGGCCCGTACCCGCCCTTGCCCTGGGCGGCCGCGCTCCCCGCGAAGAGTTCCGAGAGCGCGCCGGTGAAGGCGATCCCCGCACCCACCGCACCGGTACGGGCAAGCACTTCACGTCGTGTCGTGGACATTAGGTCGACCTCCTGCTGGCGGACAGGAACATGACCGGATGTGTGTACCACGCGCCCTGGGGCGCGGGAACCACGCGCGTAGCTACGAGTCTTCGCGTGTCGCTAGGACTCCACGAGTCCCTTCGCGTCACGCGCGAGCGCCGTGAGCCGCGAGATGGCCCGGAAGTACTTCTTCCGGTAGCCGCCGTTCAGCATGTCCTCGCCGAAGAGCTTGTCGAAGGGGACACCGGACGCCAGCACGGGCACCTCCCTGTCGTACAGCCGGTCGGCGAGCACCACAAGGCGCAGCGCGGTCGACTGGTCGGGGACGGGCGTCACATCGGTCAGGCAGACCGTCTTGAGGCCGTCGGTGAGCGCGCCGTAGCGGCTGGGGTGCACGCGGGCCAGATGGTCGAGGAGGTGCGGGAAGTCGTCGAGGCTCGCGCCGTCGGTCGCGTACGCGGCCTTGGTGACCTGCTCGTCGGAGTACGGCGCCGGCGCCTCGGGCAGGCCCCGGTGGCGGTAGTCGTCGCCGTCGATACGCAGCGCCTTGAAGTGGGCGGACAGGCCCTGGATCTCGCGCAGGAAGTCGGCCGCCGCGAACCGGCCCTCGCCGAGCTTGCCCGGCAGCGTGTTCGAGGTCGCGGCGAGCGCGACGCCCTGCTCGACGAGCTTGGCGAGCAGCGAGGACACCAGAACCGTGTCACCCGGATCGTCGAGTTCGAACTCGTCGATGCAGAGCAGCCGGTGCCCGCTGAGCGTGCGCACCGTCTGCTGGAAGCCGAGCGCGCCCACCAGGTTCGTCAGCTCGACGAAGGTGCCGAACGCCTTCTGCTCGGGCGCCGCGGGCGTCGCGTGCCAGAGGGAGGCGAGGAGGTGGGTCTTGCCGACGCCGTAGCCGCCGTCGAGGTAGACGCCGCGCGGGCCCGTGGGCGCCGGTGCCTTCTTCTGGAACCAGCGCTTTTTGCCCGCTCCGGAGGCGTGCGCCCCGCCGAGCCCTGCCGCGAAGCCGCCGAGGACCTTCACGGCCTCGATCTGGCTCGGCTGGTTCGGGTCCGGGATGTACGTATCGAAGCGGACGGAGTCGAAGCGCGGCGGCGGCACCATCTCGGCGACCAGACGGTCGGCGGGGACATGGGGTTCGCGGGCGCACAGGGACAGAGGAGCCGCTTCGGCTATGGGGCTCTGCCCGGGGGCTGCGGTGGAGGACGACACGGTTCCTAACTCTAAGGGCCGTGCAAGACTGCGGACATGCGACGCCTGTTCCCTGTGACCGACCAGACAGACGAAACAGCAGTACGAGAGTGGGGGCTGGGGGAGCTGGCCGACGCCTACGCGTACCCCACCGGAAAGGGCGCCTGGCTGCGCGCCAACATGGTGTCCACGCTCGACGGGGCCGCCCAGCACGACGGCCGTTCGCAGCCCATCTCCAGCGCCACCGACATGCGGGTCTTCGGCACCCTGCGCGGGATCGCGGACGCCGTGGTCGTCGGTGCCGAAACGGTCCGCCAGGAGGGTTACCGGCCGCCGCGCGCGCGTGAGGCCTTCGCCGAGCGCAGGGCGGCGGCCGGACAGGCGGTGGCGCCCGCGATCGCGATCGTCACCGCGAGCCTCGACCTGGATTTCAGCCTTCCGCTTTTCGCCGAGCCGCTGGTGCCCACGCTCGTGGTGACCGGCGCCGCGGCACCCGCCGAGCGGATCGCGGCGGCCGAGAAGGCGGGCGCCGTGGTGGTGACCGCGGGCGATGGCGCGGGGGCCGAGCCCCGGCGGGTCGTACGCGCCCTGGCCGAGCGCGGCCTCACCCGACTGCTCACCGAGGGCGGGCCCAGGCTGCTCGGCCAGTTCGTGGCGGCGGGGGTGCTCGACGAGCTCTGTCTGACGGTGTCCCCGATGGTCGCCGCGGGGGATGCCCAGCGCATCGCGGGGGGCCCATCGATGGCGGTGCCGGAGCGCTTCGAGCTGGCGTCGGTACTGGAGGAGGCCGGGTTCCTCTTCACCCGATACCGTCGAACCTGACAATCAGTGGAATATGCCGTTCCGTTTCGCTTCCGTTGGGCACACTAAAAGTCGCAGACCCCGTGCGGCCACGGGGCAGGATGGTTTCCGCAGGGGCCTGTCGAGACAGACTCTCGGCAGCCCACGGATGAGAAGGGCGCCTGTCGTGTTCACAAGCGTACTGATGATCGAGAAGGCCCTGACCTCCGCCGACGTGGAGTTCGTCACCACCTTGCACGGCGACGAGCCGGTCACTTTCCACGTGCTGCTCCAGCCCCGCGGCGATCAGGCGGACCGCTTGCTGCGGGCCATCGACGACGTGGCACTCGGGGAGCTCGACGAAGCGGCGAAGGAACGGGACGTACCCGAGGGGCAGGATGCGACGGGCCCGGCGGAGCAGGCTCTTCAGGTCTCGCTCGCGGCGCTGCACGCAGCGGGCTGCGAGGCGACCGGGCAGCTCATCAAGGACCACCCCCTCGACGCGCTCAGGGAGCTGGTCGACGACGCGGACGCCGACGAGGTCATCGTCCTGACGGACCCGCACTACGTGGAGGAGTTCTTCCACCGGGACTGGGCATCGCGGGCCCGGCACAAGGTCGGCGTGCCGGTCCTGAAGCTGTTCTCGCACGCGGCGGGCTGAGCGCTCCGCGGCGGAGCCGCATATGTCGCAGTCCCGCGCCCCTTACGGGGCACGTAGTCTGGGCCCTGCTCATCTGCCGTAACTCAGACTCTTGGGGAGACACACGTATGGCACCCGGCCTGCCCACCGCCATGGACCGACCGCACTTCATCGGCATCGGCGGCGCCGGAATGTCGGGCATCGCCAAGATCCTCGCCCAGCGCGGCGCCAAGGTCGCGGGCAGTGACGCGCGGGAGTCCGCCACGGCCGAGTCCCTGCGGACCCTGGGGGCCACGGTCCACATCGGCCACGACGCCGCGCACCTCGCCGCCGATGCCACCTGCGTGGTCGTCTCCTCCGCGATCCGCGCCGACAACCCGGAGCTGGCCCGCGCGACAGAGCTCGGCATTCCGGTCGTCCACCGCTCGGACGCCCTCGCGTCCCTGATGGAGGGCCTGCGCCCGATCGCGGTGGCGGGCACGCACGGCAAGACGACCACGACCTCGATGCTGGCGGTCACCCTCTCCACCCTCGGCCTGAACCCCTCCTACGCGATCGGCGGAGACCTGGACACCCCCGGGTCCAACGCGCTGCACGGCGAGGGCGAGATCTTCGTCGCCGAGGCGGACGAGAGCGACCGCAGCTTCCACAAGTACGCGCCCGAGGTCGCCATCGTCCTGAACGTGGAGCTCGACCACCACGCGAACTACGCGTCGATGGACGAGATCTACGAATCCTTCGAGACCTTCGCGGGCAAGATCGTCCCCGGCGGCACCCTGGTGATCAACGCGGACCAGCCCGGCGCGGTGGAGCTGACCGCACGCCTGCGACGCGACCACTCGGACCTCAAGATCGTCACGTACGGCGAGTCCGAGACCGCCGACCTGCGCATCCACAAGGTCACCGCACGCGGCCTGACCAGCGAGGTCACGGTCGTCCTCGGCGGCAAGTTCCTGACCTTCACGGTCTCGGTCCCCGGCCGCCACTACGCGCACAACGCGGTGGCCGCGCTCGCCGCGGGCATCGCCCTCGGCATCCCGGCACACAACCTGGCATCGGCCATCGCCTCCTACACCGGCGTCAAGCGCCGCCTCCAGCTCAAGGGCGAGGCGGCGGGCGTCCAGGTCATCGACTCGTACGCGCACCACCCCACGGAGATGACCGCGGACCTGGAGGCGATGCGCTCCTCCGCGGGCGACTCGCGCCTCCTGGTCCTCTTCCAGCCCCACCTCTTCTCCCGCACCCAGGAGCTGGGCACGGAGATGGGCCAGGCCCTGTCCCTCGCCGACGCCTCCGTGGTCCTCGACATCTACCCGGCCCGCGAGGACCCGATCCCCGGCATCACCAGCGACCTGATCATCGACGCCGCCCGAGCGGCGGGCGCGGACGTCCGGGCCGTGCACGACAAGGCGGAGGCCCCGGCGGTCATCGCGGGAATGACGAGGCCCGGCGACCTCGTTCTCACCATGGGAGCGGGCGACGTCACGGACATCGGCCCGCAGATCCTGGCCGAGCTGTCGAAGTAGTCGAAGTAAGGGGTTCAGTGTCATGTCGTACGACGTCGAGAAGCCGGACGAGCAATGGCGCGCGGAGCTGACCCCTTCGGAGTACGCGGTCCTTCGCCAGGCCGGCACGGAACCGGCCTTCGTCGGTGAATACACCGACACCAAGACGAAGGGCGTCTACTCCTGCCGTGCGTGCGGCGCGGAGCTGTTCACCTCGGCGGAGAAGTTCGAGTCGCACTGCGGCTGGCCGAGCTTCTTCGACCCCAAGGACACCGACGCGGTGGAGCTCCTCCAGGACTCCTCGCACGGCATGGTCCGCACGGAGGTGCGGTGCGCGCGGTGCGGTTCGCACCTGGGGCACGTCTTCGAGGGCGAGGGTTATCCAACGCCGACGGATCAGCGTTACTGCATCAACTCGATCTCGCTCAGGCTGGCGCCCGAGGCGGGCTGAGACGGCTGTTCACGGAGAGGTGCCCCACACGCGGAATGCGTGCGGGGCACCTCTGTCTCGTACGTGCCGGATCGTCAGGCCGCGTTCTGCGTGACGGTCCAGGGCCAGGGCCCGCGCGGCGGGATGCCGCCGGCCCGGTGGGCCTCGGTGCGGTCCTGCGCGGTCAGTTCGTGCTGGCTCTCGTGGACCTCGGCGAGTAGATGGGCCACCTCCTCGTCGCGGTACGGGCCACTGGCTCCGCGCGGGAGAGTGATCCAGACCGGTCCGCCGTTGCGGGTGTCCCCGACGGCATGGCCACGGAAATCCGGGTCGTGGACCTCGTGTTCGACGATGCGAGCTCCGCAGTAGTCGACCAGCTCCTGCACTGAGGGCACGGCCTGCGGCTGCGCGTACTCGTGGCCCTGTGCCAGGTACTCGGCCAGCATGGAGCGGAGCCGTCCGGCCTCGTCGAACGTCAGGGATACGTGCTGGTGCCGCTTACTCGTGCCGAGTGTGAGGCCGATCTGCGGCCACTGGGCGTACGGCATGTGCTCCATCACCACGTCGACGGTTTTGGGCTCGTCCCCGTACTGGGTGCGTTCCTTGCGATGCAGTCCGAGGTTGATGCTGTCTTCCTCCGTGGCGTGGAAGTGATCGGCGAGCAGGCGCGTAGGTGTGTGGTCGTCGCCGGACGACCGGAACTGGCACCAGGGTGGGCAGGGGGCGACGAGTTCGAGGGGATGGGTCGGTGACGTGCGGGCATCGACGGACTCGGCGGCGCCGCCTGTGATGACAGTGGCGTACCGGTGACGCAGGCCGCGCAGGCGCAGGGCGAAACGCTCCAGCCCGTCGATCAGCTCGCTGAGGGCGAGAATGCCGAGCTCGGCGGCATCGTCGACGCCCGTGAGCCAGAGCCTCGGAAGCTCACCGCGGGATTGCTCGTCGTGGCCCAGCGCGAGCTGGACGGAGAGGAGTGGCACTTCGAGTGTCGGCTCCAGGCCGCCGGGTGCGGCGAGTGCGACGGGCGTACTGATGTGGCTGCCGGTCGCCTCGGCCTGTGGCTCCCGGGCGCACCAGGCGGGGCAGTCGTGGTCGGCAGGCTGAAGAGGCAGGACGGTCGTGTTGGACATGGTCTCTCCTTCGGTCGGAGTGGTGTCTTGTCCGGCAGATTGCGTCCACTGCGCCTCCTTGCGGACCTAGACTCGCGTTCCGGGCATTGCGCCCCATGAGTGCTGCCAGGCTGGAGTCCGCTGCCCGGCGTGCCCGGAGTGCGGTGACGAGCAGGTGTCGGAGTGTCGGGGGTCCATCAAGTCGGAGAACCGGCTTCACCCGGAGCTGGGGCACGCTAGTGCCGGCTTCGCCTTGCAGGCGCCTCGGCTGGGTGTCGCCTGGCCTGACCGTAATACGCGTCATACACTGGTGGCATGGCGAAGACGCGGATCAGTATCAGCCTGGATGGGTCGCAGGCCGAGCGGATCAAGGAGCATGCCGAGCGGGCCGGTATGGATGTGTCGGCGTATTTGGTGCATGCGGCGACGCGGCAGATGGCGGAGACGGATGCCATAGAGGAGCAGTTCGCCGGGGTCGATGCAGTGATCGCCCGTGCCGAGACGGAGGCCGGGGCATTCCCCGGTGATCCCGTTGAACCCGGTGCGGAGCTGACGGAGCAGGAACGCCGCGAGGTCGAGGAGGCTCTCGGGCTCGTGCACGGTGCGGATAGGCAGGCCAGTCGTCCGGGGCATGCCGCGTGAGTGCACGGGTGCCGGTCTACGACTCCGGCATGCTGATCGCGCTGGCCGATCGCAAGGCCAAGGCGGTGGCTTTGCACGACGGCCTACGGTCTGCCCCGCATCGGGCGTTGGTGCTCGGCCCGGTCCTGGCCCAGGTCTGGCGGCCCCACCCAGCGCTGGTGCACGCGTTGTCCGGCGTGCTCGGCGACTGTACGGTGCCGCAGGCCCGTTCTGCCGAGCCTCCGATGCGGGAGACCAAGGCCGGACGGCCTGATTGCCTGGCCTGTGCGACGGGCCCGGACCTGGCCGACTGGCGCCGCATCGCCACCGCGCTCGGGCAGGCGGCACTGCCGGCCAAGAAGCGCCCGGACGCGGTGGACGCCTGGGTGGCGCTCGCCGCGGCTCGGCACGGCAGCGCGGTGATCTTCACGAGCGATCCGGACGACATCAACGCCTACTTGGCCGTGCTGGCCCCGTCGGACGTGCACGTGGTCGCGATCTGAACGGGCGCAACCCAAGGGGCTTAAGCGGCTGTTGGGGCGGAAGGGGTGACAGATGCGCGGCTGGCCGAGCTTCTTCGACCCCAAGGACACCGACGCGGTGGAGCTCCTCCAGGACTCCTCGCACGGCATGGTCCGCACGGAGGTGCGGTGCGCGCGGTGCGGTTCGCACCTTGGGCATGTGTTCGAGGGTGAGGGGTATACGACCCCGACGGACCAGCGGTACTGCATCAACTCGATCGCGCTGACGCTGGCCCCCGAAGAGGGCTGAGCAGGGCGGGAACCGGGCGGGGCCGCTGGGCGTTGAGCCGTACACAAGGGAAGCCAGGAGGTTCCCATGGCGTACGGCGCGAATCTCCCCGTACCGGCGGCATCGCGCGGCGAGCGGGTCAAAGGCGCAGCCGTCCTGATGGGGTCCTTGCTGCTTCTGCTGTGGCTGCTCGAGGCCGTCGATGCCGCGAGCGGCCACGCGCTGGACACCTTCGGCATCACCCCGCGCGAGGTCGGTGAGCTGCGGGACATCGTGCCCGCCGCCTTCGTGCACTTCGGCTTCGGGCACCTCATGGCGAACAGCGTGCCGCTGCTGTTGCTCGGCTTCCTCGCCGCGGTGTCCGGCATCCGCAGGTTCCTCGCCGTCGTCACGGTGATCATCCTCGTCAGCGGTGCGGGCGTCTGGCTCACCGCACCGGGACACTCCGTCACCGCGGGCGCGTCCGGAGTCGTCTTCGGCCTCTTCGGCTATCTGCTGATCCGCGGTTTCGTCGACCGGCGCGCAGGCGACGTGATCGTGGGTCTTATCGTCGGCGCGGTCTACGGCTCGATCCTGTGGGGCGTACTGCCGACGACCACAGGCGTCAGCTGGCAGGGTCATCTCTTCGGGCTCCTTGCCGGGGTGGCCGCGGCCTTCGCGTTCCGACGGCGGCGGGGCGCCGGCGGCGCTTGAAGAAGGCAGGGCCAGGCAGGCTTGCCCGGCCCCGCCCAGCCCTGCCCAGCGGCCTAGAACGTCAGCTTCCAGCTGTTGATGTAACCCGTGTCCTGCGCCGCCACATCCTGCACGCGCAGCTTCCACGCGCCGTTCGCCGCCTCGCTCGACGCGTCGACCGTGTAGGTCGCGATGATGTTGTCCGCCGAGTCGTTGCTGCTGGAGTTCTTCAGGCGGTACGCCGTGCCGTCCGGGGCCAGCAGGTCGACGACCACGTCGCCGCGCCAGGTGTGCCGGATGTCGACGTCCGCCTTGAGAGTGGCGGGGGCGTTGCCGGTGCGGCCGGTCACGTTCACCGTCGAGGTCACGGCGGCGCCGTTGTCGGGGATCGCGACGTCCGTGGTGTTCTCGTACGTGTCGCCCGGCGGGACGGGGGTGTCCGTGCCGAGGGTCCAGATCGCGTGGGCGATGGCGTCGCTGTTGCGGTCGAGGGCGGTGTCGTTGATGTTCGACGTCGTGTCGCAGGACGAGTGGTAGCAGCGGTCGAAGGCCTGGCCCGCCGTGCCGCCCCACTTCTGGGCCTGGGCGCTGGTCTTCGTACGGCTGGCGCCGGTGAAGAGGCCGCCGACCGGGATGCCGACGTTCTTGAAGCTGGCGTGGTCGGAGCGGCCGTCGCCCTCGGTCTCGATCTCCGTGGGGACGTTCAGACCCGCGTAGTAGTCCTTGAAGGTCTTCTCGATCGCGGGGTCGTCGTCGTAGACGAAGTAACCCGGGTTCGGGGAGCCGATCATGTCGAAGTTGAGGTAGCCGGAGACCTTTGAACGCTCCGTGGCGGGAAGGTTGTTGACGTAGTACTTCGACCCGATCAGGCCGAGCTCCTCCGCGCCCCACCAGGCGAACCGCAGATGCCGCGTCGGCTCCAACTGTGCGCGGGACACGGCGAGTGCGGTCTCCAGGACGCCTGCCGAGCCCGAGCCGTTGTCGTTGATGCCGGGGCCCGATGTGACGCTGTCGAGGTGGGCGCCCGCCATCAGGACCTTGTTCGGGTCGCCGCCCGGCCAGTCGGCTATCAGGTTGTAGCCGGTGGCACCGCTCGACGTGAACTGCTGGACGGTGGTGGTGAATCCGGCCGCGTCCAGCTTGGCCTTCGCGTAGTCGATGGAGGCCTTGTAGCCGGGCCGGCCGTGCGCGCGGTTGCCGCCGTTGGCCGTGGCGATGGACTGGAACTGGGTGAGGTGCGCCTTGACGTTGGCGAGGGGGATGTCGGGGGCCGCGAGTGTCGAGGGAGGGGCGGCGGGTGCCGCGAGGGCCGTCGGCGCGGCGACGGCGAGCAGCCCTGCTGCCGCCAGCGTGGCGACCGTGGTGCGTCTCAGGGCGCGGGGCAGGACGGGTCTGGAGTGTCTGGAGAGTCTCATGTGGGGCTCCGTATTCCGAACGGCGAAGGGGACGGAACGTACGAGACGCCCTGCGGAGCGGGTGCCGCAGGGCGTTGGAGCTGTACCGAGGTGCGCGGGCGTGCCTTGAGGTGCGAAGTGCCGGGCGTGCCTTGAGGTGCGAAGTGCGTTGCCTGATGGTGGGGGTGGGGTGACTCGCCGTCAAGGGAGGAAACCGGTCAGAAGTCGGTCAGGCGAGTTCGGTTATCGGACGTCGCCGCAGGGACTGGGCTGCCCAGGTGCGCAGTTTCAGGTCGGGGTCCTCCAGGAGCGCGGCCGCCGCCCGCCGCGCCGCCACCCCGCCGCGCGCGTGGAGCAGCCGGAACGCGGCCACGCGGGTGTGCCGGGGGCGCTCGGGCTCGGTGCGTTCCAGGAGCCAGTCGGCGGGGAGTTGCCTCGCCGATGGCAGCAGGGCGACGGCTGTCTCGCGTACGACACCGGGGGCGGGGTCGTCGAGCAGCTGGGTCAGCCGTCGCGCGTCCGCCAGGTCCAAGGTCCGCAGTCCCGCGACGGCCTGTGCCCGCACTCCACCCGCCGGGTGGACGAGCAGCCGCCACAGCAGCGCGCCGTCCGCGCGGTCCCCGCACTCGGCGAGGCCGATGACCGCGCCGGGCGCGAGGGCGGGATCGTCCGGTGCCGCGCACCGCTGCCGGTACCAGGCGGTGGGGCTGCCTCCGTACTGTCGTACGACGTACCGGGCGCAGGCGCGCACCACCGCGGACCGGTCGCCGAGGAACGGCTCGGCTCGCTCCGGCTGCCCCGCCCGGCGCAGCGCGGTGACACCGGCCGACCGGACGCGCGGGGCACGCGCTGTCAGCAGCGGTTGGAGCAGGTCTTCGACATCAACTTCCGCCTCCTGCACGGTCGTGAGCGCCGCTGTCGCGCACAGGTCCTGGACGACGGCGTCCTCGTCGCGCGCCGCCGCGCGGGCCAGCTCGGCGGGGCCCAGGCGCCGGTGCTCGACGGCAAGGCGGTAGGTGAAGCGCCGGGTGCTGCGGTCGGGGTGGGCGAAGAGAGCGGCGAGTTGATCGAGATCCGCCCGGCGCAGCGCGTCACCGAGCAGCTCGACGCCGAAGCCGCCCCGTTCACGGCGGCCCACTCGCAGGATCAGCGGGGCGAGGGCGACGGCGGTCCGCGGGTCCATTGCCTCGTGGAGGAGCTTGCGGGCGCGCTCGCGCACGGGGGCTGCCCAGTCGGCGCAGCGGATCGCGATCAGCGGCAGGAGGCCGGGGTGCCGTCCCGCCCGGCGCAGCGCGGCCTGGCGGATCCTGCCGTCGCGGTGGCAGAGGGCGAGTGCGAGCCCGGATTCGCCGAGCCGCGCCAGGTCGGCGGGCAGCGGGGCCGCGCGCTCCCAGTCGGACAGGGGCACCCCCCGGTACCAGGACACCTCCCGCACTCCGGCATCGAGCGAGAGCCAGCTGTCGGGGTCGGCGACGGCCGCCACCACACTCCGCAGCGGCGCTCCCTCCGCGAGCCGCACCGCTGCCGCCGCGCCGTCCCAGCTGTCCTCGCTGTCCTCGCACTCCTCGATGTCCTTACGCATGACCGTGAGTATGGACGGTGGACTGCCGCTCGATGGGTCCAGGGGCGGACACATGTATCCGTCTGGGCAGCAGGAGCGGTGTGGCCAGCAGGAGGACGCCGGAGAAAGTGATAGCGGCGAGCGGGCTTGTGAGTGTGGCGAGGACGCCCCAGATCACCATCAGGGCAGCTTGCAGGAGCTTGCCGCAGGCACTCCACGTACTGAGGATCTGGGCGGTGAGATCCACGGGAGTCCGCTGCAGGCGTTCTGTCGCGTAGATCGGGTTGAAGATGCCCATGCAGGTGATCAGCAGGCCCTCGACGACGATCACGGTGAGGAGTCCGGGGATGCCGGGGCGGACGAACGCGAGACCGAGGGGGAAGAGCGAGCGCAGCCAACCGGAGACGATCATGACCCGGTGCCGTCCGTAGCGGGTCACAAGGCGTGCGGAGAGGCGGGCGCCCACGAAGCCGCCGAGCGCCGGGATGCCGAAGGCGAGACCGTACTGCCAGGCCGGGAAGTGGTACTGGCCGAGGAGGAGTACGGCCAGGAGCGGGGCGGTGGCCATGATCAGGCCGCCGACCAGGATTTGATTGGCGAACAGGCGCCTCAGTACGCGGTCGCGGAGGATGAACCGCAAGCCGCCGAGAAGGTCGGCTCCGCGCAGCCTGGTGGCCCGGTCACGGGGTGCCGCGACGTCGTCGCCGCGGATGCGGAGGACCCCGAGCGCGGACAGCAGGTAGCTGAGGGAGTCGGCCATGACCGTGACGACCGGGCCGAGCAACCCCACGAGCGCGCCACCGAGGGGCGGGCCCGCCGCGGTCGCCACCCAGCTCGTGCCCTCGAACCTCCCGTTCGCCACCAGGAGTTGATCGCCCCGGACGAGATGCTTCAGGTACGCGCCGGATGCGGCGCCGAAGGCGATGCCCGCGGTCCCGGAGACCACCGAGACGACCAGTAGTTGGCCGTACGAGAGCAAGTCGATGGCGTACGCGATCGGGACACTCGCCATCGCGGCGAACCGGATCAGGTCCATCGCGATCATCACCGGACGCTTGGCCCGGTGCTCGACCCACGGCCCCAGCGAGAACGCGACAACCGCCGCGACGGCGAGCCCGGCCGCCTCCAGGAGCGACACGGCGAAGGCCGGCGCGTCCAGCACTTGAACCGCGATCAGCGGGAACGCGCCGAAGGCGATCCACGTGCCGTACGTACTGACGGCGTAGGCCGACCACAGCCAGCCGAAACCGCGCCCCAAGCGCATGCGCATGCGACCCCCCTCGCGACAACCGGTGTTTGGATCCCCGCATCACACCAGCCGCACCACCACGGGATCAAACAACCGGCTCCCCGGTGAGCCACAACCATTGGTTGGACGCGCATACGCTGGCTCCATGGATACCGAGGCCGTGCGATCGTTCGTCCGCGCGGCCGAGCTCGGCCAGCTGCAGCACGCGGCCGACGAGCTCGGCGTGACGCAGCAGGCCGTGTCGAAGCGGATCGCGACCCTGGAGCGCGAACTCGACGTCCGGCTGTTCACCCGCACCGCCCGCGGGGTCGAGCTGACACTCGACGGCCAGGCCTTCCTCCCGCACGCCCGGAACATCGTCATGGGTGTCGACCGCGCCGTCACCGCGATCAGGCCGGGCTCGCGGGCCCTTCGGATCGACGTTCTCGGCCTGCGATCCGCGCAGGCCGTCATCCTCCACGACTACTGGCGGGCACATCCCGAGACCGACCTCGACGTGGTGACCCTCAGGGTCAACGACCCGCGCACGGCGGTCGCCGCCGTTCAGGCAGGCGACATCGACGCCTCGTTCCGCTCGGTCACCGACCCGGCCACACTGCCGCGCGACGTGCGGATCATCCACGCCTTCGACTCCCCGCTGGAACTCCTCGTCGGCCCGAGGCACCCGCTCGCCGCCGCACGCACACTGACACCGGCCCACTTGCGCAAGCACCGGATCTGGGTGCCGGGCATCGCGCCGCGCAGCGAATGGGCGGACTTCTACGATCAGCTCGCCACCGGCTTCGACCTGCGCATCGACGCCGCGGGCCCGCACTTCGGCGACGAGGTACTCCTCGACGTCCTCGCGGAGTCCGCGGACGTGGCGACCCTCGTGGGCTCCCGCGACCGCTACATCTGGCCGACCAACCACGACCTGCGCCGCATCCCGATCGTGAACCCGACGCTCGCGTACCCGCTCTCGCTCATCCTCCCCCGAGCGAATCCGCACCCAGGACTCCGGGCGATCATCGACCACTTCGGAAGCCTGGCACCGCTCGCCGAGACAGTCTGGCGGCCGTCCTGGGCAACGGCACCGGGCAGCGGCGACGCGTGACGCAGAGGCTTGCTTCGGTGCGGCTTGCTTCGGTGCGGCTCGCTTCGGTCGAACCCGGTACGTCGTCCGCATTGATCGGCACAATGTGAAGGTGCCGAATTTCACTGAGCTCGAGTTGGCCGACGGTACCGCCATCCGCTTCGAGGTGTTCCCCGCGCAGACGCGGCCGCCGGAGCCCGCATCGGAGGCGGACGGTGATCTGCCCGACGGGATGGGGCACAGCGTTCCGGTGGCGCGCGGCGGGGACGCGGTGGCCGCGTTCGCCGTCGAGGCGCTGCGGACGACCCTGCGCCCGCTGGGGCCGCTGCTCCGCGAGGTGCACGACGCGGTCATGGACTCCGAACGGCCCCCGCAGGAAGCGAATGTGACGTTCGGCGTGCAGGTCGGGCAGGACCTCAGGCTCGGCATCGTCGGCGGCAGCGGGCAGGCCCACCTCACCGTCTCGGCGACGTGGCAGCGGCCCTCGCAAGCGGGCTGACGGATGGGCTGGTTCCTGACCGAGGCGCGCTCCCCCTCGGCCGACCCCCGGCACTGCGTCGTCTCGGTCCTTCGCACCCGCGACGTCAAGACCGCGGGAGCCGGGGTGCTGTTGACCCCGGCCCGGCTGCTGACCTGTGCCCATGTCGTCAATGACGCCTTGGGGCGGAATCTGTTCGACATCCGGCACCCCGGCCGCGAGACGGTCAACGTGACGCTTCGCGGTCCTTCCGCCTCCGTCAACTACGAGGCGAGGGTGGCCCATTGGATACCGCCGCGCCGGCGTGACGGTACGGCCGAGGTGCGCGAGAAGGACGATCACGAGTGGCTCGGCGACCTCGCGGTGCTTCGCCTCGACTCGGTGCCCCACGAGTCCGTTCCCTCGCCGATGTGGCAGCCCATGGTGGCGGGGCAGTCGCTGCGGGCCTGGCACGGCAGCGGAATGAGCAGCTCCTTCGCGGACGTACGGGTCAAGATGTGCGACGAGACGATCGGGTACGTCGACGGGGAACCCACCGGCATGGCCATCGGCCCCGCCTTCAGCGGTGGACCGCTCTGGTCGGTCACCGACAACGCCGCCGTCGGCCTGGTGGTCGCCCACGTCATGCCGCCCGCCGACCCCGCCACCGGTGCGGCCCGGCCGTTCAGCTCCCAGCACGTATCGCGCCGCAGCTGGGGCATTCCCTGGCAGCGCATCGAGGCCGAGCTGCGCGGTGCCGGCGCGGGGGAGCTTCTGGAGAGCCCCGAGGCCGATCCGGACGATCCCGCGCTGCCCGTGCTCACCGAACTCATCGAGGGCATCATGCCCTCTCCCGTGCTGCGCGGGGATCACGCGAGGGCCGTCGCGCGCCGGTGCGGACACGGGCACCCGGGCGGCGAATCGGCCCCCACGCCCGAGGAGTTCGCCCGGCTCCTGGTCACCGATCCGCGTGCGCTCGCGGCGCTCACCGAGGTGCTGCGGCGCCCGGAGCCCGCGGCCGTCCGCCCGTTGCTGAACGCCGGTCAGTTCTCCCCGGTGCCGCGCCTGCTCTCGCCCGACGAGCACCGCAGGCTCCACCAGACGCTGAAGGCGATCCCCGCGGCGACCCTGGCCCGGCTGCCGGAAGCGGTGCGGGCCGCGCTGCCGCTGGCCGCCGCCTTCCCCGGCGAGGAATCGCCCGACGGCTACCTCGATCACCTCGAGCGGCTCGGCGGCGACAGCCGTACGGAGGGGGAAGGACCGCGGGTGCCGGCGCTGGTGCGGGTGATGGAGTACATGGCGGCCCTCTGCCTGCCCGCGCAGTGCGCACGGCTGCGGCTGTGGTCGGACGGGGTCGCCAAGCGGCTCGGCATCCCGCGCTCGGCCCTCGCCGAGCGCCGCTCCGACGCGGTGGACTGGGCCAGGACACAAGCCGAACAGGACGCGCCACTGCGGGTGTTGGTGCAGGTGAGCCGCAGCGGCGAGGACCGCTACCGGCTGCGCGTCTGGTGCGACGAGGGCGCCGGGCCCCGCCAGGTGTCGACGGACGGCGAGGTCACCTTCAGTGCCGCGAAGGCCGCGCGGGAGCTGCTTCGGGTCCTCGAATCGCTGCACCAGGCGTCCCCGAGCGACCGAAGACCGCTCGTCGAGGCGCTGGTCGACCGGGCGGGGCTGAATCTCCCCATAGACGAGTGGGAGAGCTCCGGGCCCGACGACCTGGTGCCGGGCGTGCTCGGCGCCGAGTACCCGCTGGTCGTCAACTGTCCGGAACTCCTGCGCCGCAACGAGCGTTTCCTTCCTGACTGGCGCCGCCGGTGGCGTCAGCTCGACACGGGCATCTCACTCCTGTTCGCCGACGAGGCGCTGGGGCTGCGCGAGATCTACGGCACGCTGATGGACCGCGTGGACGCCGTGCGGGTGGCCGTGGACGTGCCACCGCGGCTGCGCGACGAGGTCGTACAGGTGTGTCTGGCGGTCGGCGTCCCGGTCGTGGTGTGGGACCGGGGGCTCGGGCGCGAGTCGCATGCCGTGGAGCGGATGAGCGGTGTGACCACCCGTGAACTTCCCGAAGGTGTGCGGTCGTACCGCGCCAAGACCGTGCACCAGCCCCGCGCCTTCCCCGGACGCCCGGTCCTCGCCTGGGCCGACCCCGACCGCACGGTTCCGCAACTGCATCTGTCCGAGCCCCAGGAGGGGATATGAGCACGGCCATGAACGGCAGCCGGGAGGGGATATGAGCACGGCATCGAACGGCAGCTGGCGGATCTTCCGCGGCGACGGTGTCGTACGTCCCGTCACCATGCCGCCCGCACCGCCCTGGCGCCGGTTCACCCCACAGGACGGTGCCGCGGCACCGCTGCCCTATCTGATCGCCCAGGAGCACGCCGACGTGGTCAACGCGGCGCTGCATCTGCGCAGGCCGCTCCTGGTGACCGGGCCCGCGGGCACCGGCAAGTCCTCGCTCGCGCGGGCCGTCGCCCATGAACTGAGCCTCGGCGAGCTGCTGCGCTGGCCCGTCAACAGCCGCTCCAGCGTGCAGGACGCGCTCTATCAGTACGACGCCATCGGACGCCTCCGGGAGACCACCCTCAGCCGCGACCGCGGTGACACCGAGCCCTCCATCGGCACCTTCATCCGTCTCGGCCCGCTCGGTACGGCCCTGGCGCCGACCGGTACGCCCCGGGCGCTGCTCGTCGACGAGATGGACAAGGGCGACGTCGATCTGCCCAACGATCTCCTTACCGTCTTCGAGGAGGGCGTCTTCGAGATACCCGAACTGGCCCGGCTGCCGGAGGAGATGGCGACGGTAGACGTCCTGACGGCCGACCATCACGGCTCGGTCGCCGTGGCACAGGGCCGGGTGCAGTGCGTCGAGTTCCCCGTCGTCGTCATCACCAGCAACGGGGAGCGGGACTTCCCGCCCGCCTTCCTGCGCCGCTGCATCCGGCTCGATCTGCCGGTGCCGGACGAGGACCGGCTGCGGGCCATCGTCTCGGCACACCTCGGGGACGGCGCGCTCCTGGAGGTCGACGATCTGCTGCAGGCGTTCCTGCGCCGCAGGGCGCCCGGCGAACTCGCCACGGACCAGCTGCTCAACGCGGTGTTCCTGAGGGCAGGGGGAGTGGACCTGGACGCCGAAGGCCTCCTTGACGCCGTGCTCCACCAGCTGACCGGAAGCCTCTGACCGTGGACCGCCGGGACGACAGCCGCCGGGACGACAGCCTGGGCGCCGCCCTGCAGGTCCTCAAGGCGGCGGGGCAGGACCTCGACGCGCAAGAGGTCCTGGATGTGCTGTGGCTGGCCAAGCGCCTCGCCGACGGTCCCGAAGAGCTGCCCCTGGCACGGGCGGGCCGCCACGGGCAAGGGCGTCCGGACGTGTCCGCCGCCGAGCCCGCCCCGCCCGGCGAGGACGACGGCGACGCCCCCGAACCCGGCACGCCCGACGCCGATCTGCCCGATCTCACCACGCCGGAACTGCACGCCGCGTCCCTGCCCCCACTCATCCCCGACCGCCCGGTGCCCCTGCCCCCGGACGACGAGCAGCCTGCGCTTCCGCTGCGCGTTCCCGAGGACAAGGCGCTCCGCCAGGAACTGCTCATCGGGCGTGCCCTGCGCCCGCTGAAGCGGAAACGGCCCAGCAGATGGCGTCAGGAACTGGACGAGGCGGCGACCGCGGCGGCCCTTGCCGAGACGCGGCTGCCCGATGTGGTCATGCGCCCGGCGCGCGAACGCTGGCTGCATCTGGCGCTCGTCGTCGACGGCGGCCTTTCGATGCTGCTGTGGCACCGGCTCGCCGCCGACCTGCGCACGGCGCTGCAACGCCTCGCCGCCTTCCGCTCGATCCGTGTCCTCGGTCTCGACACCCGTGGCCCCGACGCCCCGGTGCTGCACGGGCGGCCCTTCGAGACCGGTGCCTCCACCATGTCGCCGACCGTGCTGCTCGACCCGACCGGGCAGACACTGGTCCTGGTCGTCAGCGACGGCCTCGGCAGCGCCTGGCGGCGCGGCACCATGCACGACGTCCTGCTCGGCTTGGCCACCAGCGGTCCCGTGGCGGTCCTGCACACCCTGCCGCCCGCGCTCTGGGACGGTTCCGGGATCCAGGCCGACCGCTGGCAGGCCACCACCCGCAGACCGGGCGGCGCCAACACCTCGTGGGAGATCACCGACCGCGTACTGCCCGCGGGTGTGGCCGACTTCTCCGGCGTACCCATCCCCGTACTCGAACCGGCGGCGGATTCGCTGCGGGACTGGTCGCTGCTGCTCACATCGCCGGGTACCACCGTCGAACTGCCGCTCCTCGCCCGGCCTCAGCGGCACGCACCGATCACTCCGGGGCGTGAGGTACGTGGCATCCAGCACTTCCGTGACGCGGCCTCCCCGGAGGCGTACCGCCTTGCCGCGCATCTGGCCGCCGTCTCCCCGCTCTCCGTGCCCGTGATGCGGCTCGTGCAGTCCGCCGTCCCCTGGCGGGCCCCGGTCGCACAGCTGGCGGAGGTCTTCCTCGGCGGCCTCATGCATCCGTTCCCGGCCCCCGTGCCCGGACCGCTCCCCGCCAAGCACCGCATCTTCGACTTCACCGAGGAGAGCAAGACGGCGCTGCTCGACGCGGTGCCAAGCTCCGAACTGATGCGCACCGGCCGCGCGATCGGTCGCCGCCTGGAGCAACTCGCGGGCCGCTCACCCGACTTCCCCGTCTGGCTCACCCACCCGGAGGGTGCGGACACCGTGCCCGCCGCCTTCCATTCGTTCACCGCCGTCGAGCGCAGGCTGCTCGCGCGGTTCGGTGTGGCGATGCAGCCTCGCGTCCCCGCCTTCGATGCGCCGACCAGGGCTCGCGCGGAGCCGTGGTCGCCCCTGACGCCGCAGGACCCCCAACGCCTGGGCCCCTACCGGCTGCTGGGCCGCCGCGCGGGCACCCGCACCCTTGTCTACCTGGGCAGGAACGACGGCGGCGCCGAGGCGGCACTGCGGGTGGCCCGCCCCGAACTGCCCGTGGCCACCGAGCAGTTGCTGATCACCGAGGCCGAGGCGCTGCGCCGGATGAACGGACGGTACGCCCCTGAACTCCTCGCCTCCGGTCTCGAAGGACGCCCTCCCTGGCTCGCCATGCGGCTGCTCTCGGCGCCGGGGAACACGGATCTGCAGCCGCCCCGGCTCAATGAACTCCTGGCGTACGAAACCCCGGAGGGCACCGCCGCGTTCGACATTCTCACCAGCCTGCTGCTGGCCTGGCATCTGGCCAGCGCGGTGAGCATCTGCCATCTCAACAGTCTTGTGCCGGCCGGTCTCTCTCCCGACTCGGTGATCGTCCTTGAGCGGTCCGTGGTGCTCGTCGGCCTGTCGGACTGCGTCGTGGACGGTGAGTACTCCGGCGCGGGCGCCGCGCCGACACGCGAGGACAACATCAGGTCACTGGGCGAACTGCTGCGGCTGATCAGCAGCAAACGGCAGGCCTCGTTGCCCGGCCTGCCGGACGGCATGCACCTCTGGCAGGGAACCACCTGGGAGCCCCTGCGTGACATGGTCAAGCAGTGCCTCGACCCGGATCCGCGGCGGCGGCCGACCGCGGGGTCGGTCGCCGACCAGCTGGCCCGCTACGTCGCGATCGCCCAGGCCATGCGAGGCGACCGGCAGCCGTCCTCCGGACAGGTTCCGGCTTCTCCCGGCCGACCGGCCGAGCGCCCGCTCCTGGCGGCACGGCCGGACGGGGGCGGCACACCGACCCCTTCCCGTATCGGCCGTCGCAGTCTCCGCATCGACCTGGGCCTGGGCGGCGCCCGCGCCGCGCGCGAGCGCCGTCTTGAGCTGGTCCGGCGCCCGCTCACGTACAACAGACGCATCACTGTGGTCGGCGCCCACCCGAGCTGCGGCCGCTCGACCACCACCTTCATGCTGGGCTCGCTCTTCGTGGCGGTGCGCGGGGAGCCGGTCCTCGCCATGGACGGCGCACCGGCCAGCGGTGACCTGAACGACTATCTGGTCCACCAGAAGGCCGCGACTCCACGCGACCTCACAAGGCTGCCGCTGGACGCCGGATACGCGGACATCCGCCGTCTGACCAGCCTCGCTCCCACGGGCCTTGAGATCCTCGCGCACCGTGCCAGCTACGCCACACGCAGCCCGGCCTACGCGGAGGAGTACCGCCGCATCCTCACGATGACGGCCCGCCACTACCCGGTGACGCTGACGGACTGGGCGGCCCCCACCCGGGACCCCGCGCTCGACGTGGCCCTGGACACGGCCGACCGCCTGATCATCTGCTGCACGACATCGACCTTCTCCGTGGCCGCCGCCACCGAGCTCCTGGCCGACCTGCGCGTGCGCGGCCGGCAGGAGGCGGCGAGCCGGGCGGTGATCGTCGCGTCCCGCCTCGGCGGCATCGACAAGCCCCTCCAGGACTCCGAGATCGAGGACCGTTTCGCCGCCGACTGCGCCGGCACCGTACTCGTCCCGTTCGACCTGCACCTCTCCGAACACCGGGCGAAGGAACTCGGGCGCCTCAGGGCACGGACGGCGGAGGCGTTCCTGGATCTGGCGGCGCGAGTGGTCGTGGATCCGCGGGAGGCGGGGGCCTAGGGCCTGTCCGACGGGTCGGGCCCTAGGCCGCTTCCGGTGTCTCCGGCCGCAGCAGCGGATGCTTCACCCCGGGGAACACCCGGGCCCGGACCACCGGCTCCGCGGACGCGCCCTGGACCACCGTTTCGGCGATGCCCCAGGGGCGTCCGCGCAGGACGACGGGGATGGTGTACGAGGACGCGCAGCCCATGCAGTCGTAGCGGTCGGCCCAGGTCTCGACCTCGGTGCGGCTGCCGGGGAAGCGGGCCACGTGGCGGTGGCGGGCGTGGCAGTGGTCGCACTTCTCGCCGGGCTCGCACGTGCCGCCGCAGGGGCACGGGACGTCCAGGGTGGCCGCGGGGCGCCAGCGCTGGGTGCGGACGGCCTCGGCCGTGGCGCCCATGTCCTTCATCGACTTCAGGTTGCGGGCTGCCACGTTGTACGACTCGCCGGTCGCCGTCATCCGGTCCCGGATCACGTCCTTGCGTCCGCGGTTCGTCGTCATCTTCTCGGTCCTCCTGGGGTTCACGCAGCCCACCAGGAGGCCCATGAGATCGGTCCCTCTACGGTACCTGCCCGCCGGGTCCCGCTCCCTCGTCGTCCCTGTCCGCTACTCGATGACGAGCTCGACCTCGATGTTGCCGCGGGTCGCCTTGGAGTACGGGCAGTACGCGTGCGTCGCCTCGACCAGCTGCTGACCCGTCTCGCCCGCCAGCGCCTCCGGCAGCTCCACGCGCATCACGACCGCGAGGCCGAAGCCCGCGTCGTCCTTGCCGATGGAGACCTCGGCGGTCACCGAGACGTCCTTGGTGTCGACCTTCATCTCGCGGCCGACCGCGCCCATCGCACTGGCGAAGCAGGCCGCGTACCCGGCGGCGAAGAGCTGCTCGGGGTTGGTGCCCTGTCCATTGCCGCCCAGGGCCGGAGGCATCGCGAGCGCGAGGTCGATCTGGCCGTCGGTGCTGACGGCGCGGCCCTCGCGGCCGTTGGCGGTGGCGACGGCGGTGTACAGCGCGTTCATGAGTGTCCTCTTCCGTTGGTTGTCGCTCGGTGGCTCCGATCTAATGATTGCACACAATTTAATTGTGCACAACTGAATGGCGCATGCCAGGTACCCTGGACCCATGACGTCATCGCTGCCCGACGCGCTCAACGTGCCCGACGCCGAGCTGCTCCGCCTCGACCACCAGGTCTGCTTCTCGCTGCACGCCGCCTCGCGCGCCTTCGGCGGCGTCTACCGCGATGCCCTCAAGGACCTGGGCCTCACCTATCCCCAGTACCTGGTCATGCTGGTGCTCTGGGAACACGGCCCGCAGCCCGTCAAGGCGATCGGCGAGCGGCTGCGCCTCGACTCCGGCACGCTCTCGCCGCTCCTCAAGCGGCTGGAGACGTCAGGTCTTGTCCGGCGCGAGCGCAGCGCCGCCGACGAGCGCTCCGTGACCGTCCAGCTGACCGATGCCGGAGCCGAGCTGCGCGAGCGGGCTCTGCCCGTCCCGCGCCGGATCCTCGCCTCGACCGGTCTGACGGTCGAGGAGGTCCTTGCGCTGCAGGGACTCCTCGGCCGTCTGACGGGTTCGCTGGACGAGGCTCAGTGACGCCTCACCGCTTCAGTTCCCGCAGGTACTTTCCGAACTTCTCCAGGCCGTCGATGTTGCGCGGCCCGCTGATGCCCTCGTTGTAGTCGAGGACGAAGAAGTTGTTCTTCTTCACGGCCGGGAGTTCCTTGGTGTGCGGGGACTTCTTCAGGAAGTCGATCTTCTTCTTGGCGGGCATGTCGCCGTAGTCGAAGATGATGACGACCTCGGGCTCGGCCTTGGTGACGGCCTCCCAGTTCACCTGGGTCCACCGCTCGTCCAGGCCGTCGAAGATGTTCTTGCCGCCCGCGCTCTTGATGATGTCGTTGGGCGGGACCTGGCTGCCGGCCGTGAAGGGCTGGTCCGTGCCGGAGTCGTAGAGGAAGACCGGGACCCGGTCGCCCTTGGGAGCCTTGGACTCCACCGCGGTGACGCGCTTCTTGAGCCCGGCCACGACGTCGTCGGCCTTCTTCTCGACCTTGAAGATCTTGCCGAGGCGCTCCAGGTCCGAGTAAAGGGCCTTGAACGGCGTCACTTTCTCCGGGTACTTGGGGTAGTTGAAGCAGCTCTCCGTGTGCATGAAGCTCTGGATGCCGAGCTTGTCCAGGATCGCGGGTGTGATGCCGCGCTGGTCGCTGAAGCCGGAGTTCCAGCCCGCAACGACGAAGTCGGACTTGGCCTCCACGACGAGTTCCTTGTTGAGGAGGTCGTCGCTGAGCATCTTCACCTTGGCGTACTCCGACGCCCAAGGGGACTCGCTCACCGGCGGGTTGGCCGGAGGCATCACGTATCCGTGGACGTGCTTCGTCAGGCCGAGGCTGAACATCTTGTCCGCGCTGCCGCCTTCGTACGCCACCGCGCGCTTCGGCGTCGTGTACTCCACCGGTTCGGCGCAACGCTTGACGGTGACCTTCTTGGACGCCGACGCATCCGAAGCCTTGGAGTCCGAGTCGACCTCGGCTCCGCAGGCGCTGAGCAGCAGGGTGGCTGCCAGCGCGGATCCGAGTGCGGCGCGCTGCCGGGTGCTTCTGCGCATGGGTGTGATGCCTTTCAGGGGGGAAGGGAGAGGGGAGGGGGGAGGGGGGAGTTCAGAACGTGGGCGTGAGTGCGTACAGGAGTTGCGGATCGCCCGTGAGGGGGTGGCTGACGACCGTCGCCTTCACTCCGAAGACCTCGTCGATCAGCTCCGTGGTGAGCACTTCATCCGGCGTGCCCGTGGCCACCAACTCGCCCTGGGACAGCACCCCGATGCGGTCGCACGCGGCCGCCGCGAGGTTGAGGTCGTGCAGCACGACCAGGACCGTCAGGCCCGAGCCGCGCAGGAGCGAGAGCAGCTCGATCTGGTGGCGTACGTCGAGGTGATTGGTCGGTTCGTCGAGGACCAGGATCTGTGGCTCCTGGACCAACGCCCTTGCAAGGAGCACGCGTTGACGTTCGCCGCCGGACAGAGTGAGTACGCCGCGCTGGGCAAGCCGTGTGAGGTCGAGGCGGTCCATCGTCCGTGCGCACAGCTCCAGTTCGCGGCCGCTGAGTGCCTGGTTGCCGCGCAGATGGGGGGCGCGGCCCAGGGCGACGACCTCCTCCACCGTGAAGTCGAGGTCCACCGCGCTGTCCTGGGCCATCGCGGCGACGATCCGCGCGCTGTGGCGCAGGGACAGGCGGGAGAGGTCGTCGTCGCCGACCCGGACCACGCCGGAGGTCGGGCGCAGCGCGCGGTAGACGCATTTGAGCGCCGTGGACTTGCCGCTGCCGTTCGGGCCGACCAGGCCCACGATCCGGCCGGCGCCGACGTCCAGGGAGAGCTCCCGGACGAGTCGCTTCCCGTCGATGGTCACCGAAAGTCCGTCGAGCGCGAGTCCCATTACGGGTTCCATTGCTGGTTCCATCTCAACGCCCCCCGAAGACATAGCCCTTGCGCCGCATCAGTGCGATGAACACGGGTACGCCGACCAGTGCCGTGATGACGCCGAGCGGCAGCTCGCGCGGCGCCACCAGGGTCCGCGACACGAGGTCGACCCAGACCATGAACACCGCACCGACCAGCGGTGCGACGGCGAGCACCCGCGCATGCGTGGCGCCGACCACCATGCGTACGAGATGCGGCATGACCAGGCCGACGAAGCTGATCGCACCGCTCACGGCGACCATCACGCCGGTGATCAGCGAGGCGAGCACGAGCAGGCCTTTGCGGTGCCGGTCGGGGCTGACGCCGAGGCTCGTCGCGGTCTCGTCGCCGAGCGCAAGGACGTCGAGCGCCCGGCTGTACCGGTGCAGCGCGGCCGTGCCGAGCAGCACGGCGACGGCCACGACGGGCAGCGCACCCCAGGTGGCGGCGCCGAAGCTGCCCATCGTCCAGTACAGGACCATGCTGGTCGCCTCGCTGTCCGGCGCGAAGTAGATGATCACGCTCATCACGGCCTGGAAGCCGAGCGCCATGGCGACGCCGGTCAGTACGAGACGCAGCGGGGCGAGCCCGCCGCCGCGGGTCGCGGAGGCGGCGTACACCAGAAGCGATGCGACGAGCGCGCCGATGAACGCCCCCACGGACACGGCGTAGATGCCGAGCGCGGCGAGCCCGCCCGTGACAGTCACGGCGACGGCGCCCACCGAGGCCCCGGAGGAGACGCCGAGCACGAAGGGATCGGCGAGGGCGTTGCGCACCAGCGCCTGGATGGCGACGCCGACCGCGCTCAGCCCGGCGCCCACAAGTGCCGCCAGGAGTACGCGGGGTGTGCGGATCTGCCAGATGATCTGATACGTCGTCACCTCCCCGGCATCGATCTCGCCACCGCTCAGCGCGGCCCACAGCAGCCGGGCGGTGTCCCCCGGCGAGACCACGGCAGAGCCCATGCCGATGGCTACGACGACAGAGACCAGGAGAACGCCGAAGAGCACGACACAGGCCACCGCCAGACCCGCGCGGGTCGCGAGCCGGGCTTTGACACCGCCCCTGCCCGACGGCTCGGGAGGCGGCACTCCGTCCGCCGGGACGGCGGCTGCCGTAGGAGAGGTAGCGGGCGGTGACATGGGCGGTCGGGCCTCTCAGGTGGGTGCGGATACAGGGGAGTTGGGCGATCGATGTCCGAGCGGTGGACTGTGCCGGGGGCGTCGGCCTGTGGGTGGCGTGGATGGGTTCTGGGGTGCGGGAGTGAGTCGGGTGGTGTTCGGCGGCGGGATCGCCCTTCTTGCCGCCCGCCCGCGGCGGTGCGGACGGGTCCCCGGGGTGGGGGAGTCGGGTGGTGTCCGGGCGGTGGGACCGCGTCCGGGCCGTCCACCCGCGGCCAGGGTGGACGGACCCCGGCAGCGGAGAGGAGGGATGGACGGCCCGGGCGCGGAGCTAAGTGGCGGCTTCCGTCTCCTCCGTCTCCTCCGGCTCCCCCTCCTCCGCGGGGCCCGCCCGCAGCACCAAGGCCGCGGCGCCCAGTGCCACGACGACCAGCGCCCCGAACGCCGCCGCGATACCCGGATAGCCGGCGAGACCAAGGCCGAGGCCGCCCAGGGCAGCGCCCACGAAGACGCCGAGGCTCATACCCGCGGAGTTGACGCTCAGGGCGGCGCCGCGTTGCGTGCCGCAGCGGCGGACGAGCAGGCTGACCACGCACGCTGCCACGACGGCGTGGCTGGCCGCGTGCACGGACGTCATCGCGAGCGCCAGCGGCAGCCAGTGCGTGAAGTAGAAGCCCACGACCGAGACGAGCGCGGCGACCAGGCCGACGGCGAGGAGACGCTCGGTGCCGATGCGCGGCTCGGCGGAGTTCGTGAGCCGCCCCGTGAGGAGGTTGCTCACGAAGAACGACGCGCCGCTGAGCGTCCAGACGAACGCGAAGAGCCCGGGGTCGAGTTCGAAGCGGTCGTCGTAGTAGGCCGCCAGATAGGAGAGGTAGCCCATGAAGACGGCCGTGCGCAGGAGAGCGATGAGGAGGAGCGGTACGACACCGGGGATCGCCCCGAGCGCCTTGAACGAGGCGATATAGCCCATGCGTTGGGCATCCCCCCGCTCCTCGACCGGCTTGTTCCTGCCGCGTACGAAGAAGACCGCGGCGAGCAGCAGCGACACACCTGTCACGGCGAACAGGTCGCCCTGCCAGCCCCAGAACACCGCGGGCAGCGCGATGACGGGCGCCGCCAGCATGGCCGTCATCGACTGCGTCGCCGTGACGAGCGTCGCCGCGCGCCCCGCCGCCTTTCCGGAACCGAACCGGTCCGCGGCCGCGGCTGTCAGCGCCGGGTTGAGCACCGACGTACTGGCGCCGACGAGCAGGCAGAACACGGCGAGCAGGATGAAGTCCCCGCTCGCGCCGAGCGCCGCCGACAGGCCGAGCGCGGCGAGCCCGCCCGCGGCGGCCCACTCCTTGCGCACCCGGTCGATCAGCGGCGCGAGCGCGGTGCCCACCAACAGGGCCGCGAGACCGCCGAGTCCGCGAAGACCGCCGAGGGTGGCGACGCTGCTTTCGGCGTCCTCGGCCATCGGAACCAGATACGTACTGAAGACGGTGAACGGCAGCAGTCCGACCGCGGACGCGACCAGGACGGGCCACAGCGTGCGGGCCATCCGCAGATCGCCGGGCAGCGCCTCATCGGCCGCATCGGCCTTGTCGGCCTTGTCGGTCCGGGAATTGACCGCGGAGCCCTTGGAGTTGACCGAGTCGACACTCACGCCGACTCCCGGTAGCGGTACATGGGCGTCTCGTCGGCGCTGAACTGCGAGAACGTGAAGGGCTCTGCGTTGAGCCCGGTGACCCCGCCGGGCAGGAACGCGCGGGCCACGGCGCTGCCGCTCTGCGCGTACACCACCAGCGGCACCTCGTGCTCGCGGCAGTGCGCGAGGATCAGGTCGAAGGTGCCGTTGCTCAGCGTCATGCCGGTGGCGACCACGGCGTCGGCCTCCTTGAGCACCTCCGTCATGTCGTCCGTGATCTCGTCGCCCCATTGGGTCGTACGGAGATTCAGATCGCAGGGGAGGCACACGCCGCCCCGTTCCCGTATCGCCGCCACCAGCGGATTGACCACGCCGATCAGTGCGACCTTCGCGCCCGGCGTGATGTCGAGGAGCCCGGCGATGGACGCGTCCCGCGCCTTCGCCCGGACTTCCGGGGTGCCGGTGGGCAGCATGACGCGCTCGGCGCGTGCGTCGTCCCGGTGCGGGTTCACCTGCGCGAGATAGGCGTCGAGCGCGGCGATGCGGACGGGCGCGGACTCGGCGCGCAGCAGCTTGCCGAGCGTGTGCCCCGAGGCGTTCTCGCAGAAGTCCGGGGCGAGTTCACCGGCCTCGAAGGAACAGGCGCCGAAGGCGGTGCCGACCCGGAGCAGCAGATAGTGGTTGTGGTACGTGACGTCGCCGCCCGCGAGGCGGGTGGTGTTGTACAGCCAGAACGCGCTGGTGACGGAGAGGTCCTCGGGGTCGGGTCCGTAGGCGCCGGCCAGGACGGCTTCGGTGAGTTCCGCGACGCTGCGGGGGGTGCGCGGCTCGGGGCGTGACATAGGGGGTTCTCTCAATTTCAGATGGTGGATACGGTCAGGAGAGATCGCGCCAGGAAGTGGTCGACCAGGGGTGCCTCAACTCGTCGAGTGAGGTGATCTCATGGGGTTTCAGGGTGTCGATGTCCTGGGCGTCCGCGTGTTTCGCGTACGCGCTGTCGACATAGCGGTGGCCGGTGTCCGCGGCGATGAACACGTACGTACGGGAGCCGTCGCGGCGCTGTTCCCAGAGGGTGGACAGATAGGCGGCACCGGTGGAAAGGCCGGCGAAGATCCCGCTGTTTCTGAGCAGCGATACGGCACCGGACAGGGCGCTGTCGAAGTTCACCCAGTGAATGCGGTCGTACGCGTCGTGCCGGACGTTCTTGAATTCGATGGCACTGCCGATACCGGCAATGATCATGTCCGGGTCGGACACCTGCTCCGAGCCGAAGGTGACACTGCCGAAGGGCTGCACTCCGACGAGCGAGACGTCCCGGCCCGCTTCGCGCAGATAGCCGGCGATGGCGCCGGTGGAGGCCCCCGAGCCGACGCCGCCCACCAGGGCGAGCGGCCCTGCGGGGACCTCGGCGTCGATGGTCTCGGCCACGTCGCGGTAGCCGTAGTAATGGATGTCGTCGTGGTACTGCCGCATCCAGTGGTACGTCGGATTCGCCTCGAGGATCTCGGCGATGCGCCGTACCCGCAACTCCTGGTCGAGCCGGAGATTCTGGGACGGCTTCACCTGTTCCAGGGTGGCGCCGAGTATTTCGAGCTGCACCCGCATGGTGCGGTCCACGGTGGTGGAACCGACGATGTGGCACTTCATTCCATAGCGGTGGCAGGCGAGTGCAAGGGCTTGTGCGTAGATTCCGCTGGAACTGTCGATGAGGGTGTCGCCGGGTTTCACGGCACCCGAATCAAGAAGGTGCCGGACCGCTCCGAGCGCCGAATAGATCTTCATCGTCTCGAACCGGAGGCAGACCAAGTCCGGTCGCAGGGATATGAGATCGGGCTTCTTCACGGCTTCGGCTATGTGGTCGTGCAAGGCCTGCCCCCTGTCGGTCGTCGAGCCGAGAGCATCACACTAGATGAAAATGATTGTCAAGACGGTTAGGGCTGTGGCAGCCTGTGGGCGTGGAGACCCGTGAAGTCGAGAGGGAGCCTGTGAATCCGTCCCTGAAGATCGCGCCGCGGCCTCGCTCGTCGGGCGGGGGCGCGGCCGGAATCGGAGTCGGCACCGCGTTCGGCACCTTCGGCGAGCTGCTTCAGGGCGTGCTGCCGGAAGCGGACGGGGACTTCCTGGTGACGCTGCCGGTGGCGCGCTGGACGATGGCGACGTTCCGCCAGGAGTCCGGCAGGTCGGCCGAGCTGACGGTCTGGCCGCCCCGCAAGACGAAGGCACTCCAACTGGCCCGCACCATCAGCGAGTTGGCGGCGGACCGAACCGGTGCCCCCGTCGGTGGCACCCTGACCATCAACAGCGTGATCCCGGAGGGCAAGGGCCTGGCCAGTTCATCGGCCGACCTGGTCGCGACGGCGCGGGCGGTGGGTCAGGCGCTGAAGGTGGACATGCCGCCGTCCCGCATCGAACGGCTCCTGGCGCGCATCGAGCCCACGGACGGGGTGCTCTACCCGGCGATCGTGGCCTTCCATCACCGCAGCGTCCGGCTGCGTGCGATCCTGGGCTCGCTCCCCGTCATGACCGTGGTGGGCATCGACGAGGGCGGCTCGGTCGACACGGTGGACTTCAACCGCATCCCCAAGCCGTTCACCCTGGCCGACCGCCACGAGTACGCCCGTCTCCTCGACCGTCTGGCCTGCGCGGTCCGCCGCCGCGACCTCGCGGAGGTCGGCAGAATTGCCACGCGCAGCGCCCAGATGAACCAACTTCTGCGCCACAAGTGGTCGTTGGAGCCGATGCGGGAGATCTGCCGGGAGGTCGGCGGCCTGGGCGTGGCCGTCGGCCACAGCGGTACGACACTGGGCATCCTGCTGGACACCCGGGACCCGTCCTACACCCAGCGGGTCAGCGAGGCCGCGCGGGCGTGCGGGGAGTTGGGGGGTGGGGTCTCGGTGTACCGGACGTTGAGCTTTCCCCGAAAGTTCCCCCGGACGGGAGTGCCGGAGGAGTCGGCGACGGCGGGTTGATCCCGCCGCCGGCCGGAGGTGCGTGTCAGGTACGGGCGGTCGTGGTCGAATGAGTCACCGTGGGAGAGTGGTCATTCAGGGCCATTGATTCCGTTGAGGACGGAACCATTGAAGGGATGCAGATAGCCATCCCCACTGCCGCGGCGACGAGCAGTCCGTTTCTGACGGCTCGCTTGATGGTGCCATCTTTCATCGTTGCGATTTCTCCAGGAGATATCGAGGGATGCGGGAAGCGTAATCGCTGCCCCGGCGCGAGTTGTATCGCACGTAGATCAAATCGCGCAAACATCCGCACGGCTTGCCGCTGATCTGGTACTGGAGATCCGGCGTTGGATAAAGCGTCAAGAGAAACGTTCCGCTGTAGTCCCGGCGACAGCCGCCAGGCTCTCCCGCGCTCGCGCCGCCTCCTCCGCCGCCCCGATCCGGTCGGCGGTCGCGATCGCGGAGTTGAGATGTTCGGCCGCGGCCGAGGCATGTCCGAGCCCGTGCTCGGCGAGGCCGAGGCCGTGCAGCGCCTGGGTCTCCTCGTGGGCCGAACCGATGCTCCTTGCCAGGTCCAGGGCCCGCCGGTGATGGGTGCCGGCCTCGCGGAACCTGCCCGCCGCGTGCAGGGCGCTGCCCATCACCTGCAGGGTGTTCGAGGCGTTGCGGCGGTCCCCGAGCCGGCGGAACGTGGTGAGTGAATCCCGGTAGAGATCCAGCATCGCGGTCAACTCGTCCGGCGAATTCATGGTGTTCGCCATATTCACCTGAGTGATGGCCCGCTCTGCTTGGCTGCCGGATTCACTGAGGATGGCGAGAGCCTCATGCAGATGGTTCCGTGCCGATTCGAGGTCGCCGTTCCTGGAACGCAGATCGGAGAGATTGTTCAGTACCCGGGCTTCTTCGCGAGCGTCTCTCGTCGCACGGAATCCCATCAGCGCGGCGTTGAAGTTCTCGTCGGCGCTCCCGGAATTCCCGAGATAGAGATGGGTGATGCCCAGATTGTTCTGGGACCGGGCGATCTGCCACAGGTCACCGGAACCGAGGCGCAGGCCGAGGGTCTCGTTCTGGTGGGCGAGTGCCTCGGCGAGGTCGCCCAGGTTCCAGTGCAGTACGCCGAGCAGATGCAGCGCTTCGGCCTTGGCCGTGGTGTCGCCGGTGTCCTCCGCGAGCCGGCGGGCCCGGCGGGCGGCGGTGAGCGCCGGCTCGTAGCGGCCGCAGTGCGATAGGACGGCCCCGAGGTCGAGCAGCGCGTGCGCCTCTGCCCGGTGCTCACCCGAGTCGTGCCAGTGCTGCGCGGCCGATTCGTGCATGCGCCGGGCCTCCGCCGCATAGCCCTCCTCGACGAGAAACGCCGCAAGGGCGTCGGCGAGCAGCGCGGCCTCATGGGGGTGCCCATGCGTACGGCAGTGGCGTTCGGCCGCGATGAGCCCGGCGCGCTCGGCCGTGAGCCACTGCCGCGCGGACGTCGGGTTCGGCCAGCCCGGCACCGGCACTTGACCGGGGCCGGGGCCGGGGCCGGGGCCGGGACGGTCCGGTCGGGGCGGTCCTGCGCGCAGCCGGCGGGGATAGACGATGCGGTCCGCGGCATCGGATGCCCGAATATAGAAATCGATCAGTCGATGCAGGGCGATTTCGCGCACCTCGGGTGGATCCTCGGAAGTGGCGAGGGTGCGGGAGTATTCGCCGAGCAGATCATGAAATGCGTACCGCTCCGGTGAAGGCTCCTGAATGAGGTGGGCGTCCAGGAGTGATTCAAGGACGCGTTCCGCGCCGTCGACAGGAAGATCGGCGAGCGCCGCAGTCCCGAACGGATCTATGTCCGGGCCCAGTTGGAGGCCGAGGAGTCGGAAAACTGTTTGCTCTTCGCTGGTGAGTGTCTGATACGAGACTTCGAATGCGCGGGCCACCTCTTGGTAGCCGTCCCGGAATTCCTTCAGCCTGCCGTGGCCGTGGGTCAGTCGGTGCAGCAGATGGGCCGTGGTCCAGGCAGGGCGGGAGACCAGGCGCCCCGCGGCGAGCTCGATCGCGAGAGGGAGGTGCCCGGAGAGCCGGACGATGTCCGCGACTTCGTTCGCCTTGGTGGTGCGCTCCTCCCCGGCGAGGCGACGGAACAGCGCGATGGCGTCGTGCGGTGGCAGTACGTCGAGCAGCACGGACCGGACGCCCGGGAGCCCGGTGATCCGGCGGCGGCTGGTGACGATGAGCAGGGAGGGGGAGGGCCCTGGCAGCAGCGGCCGCAGTTGCTCGGGGCCCGCCGCGTCATCGAGGACGATGACGGCGCGGCGTGTGCTGAGGAGAGTGCGCCACAGGGTGATGAGTTCGTCCAGGTTGTCGGGAAGCGCGGTCGCCGGAACGCCCAGGGTCCGCAGTAGCGCGGTGAGGGCGGCCTGCGGGGTCAGCGGCTCCTGGCCCAGGGAGTGGGCGCGCAGGTCCAGATGGATCTGGCCGTCGGGGAAGTGCGGGCCGAGGCGTCCGGCGGCGTGCACGGCGAGCAGGGATTTGCCGACGCCCGCCATGCCGGAGATGGTCTGCAGCGCGATGACCGCGCGTGCCGCATGCGGTTCCGGCGGCGCGGTCGACTCCCGGATGATGGCGGCCAACTCCGTTTCCCTGCCCACCAGTTCCGCGTGGCTCGGCAGGGTGCGGGGCGCCGCCACCGTGGGCTCCGGGGCCGGCAGGAGCTGCTTGACCGGCGCCCCTTCGAGGATGAGCCGGTGCAGCCGGGTCAGCGCCTCGCCCGGGTCGGTGCCGAGCGCCTCGCGCAGGTGGCGGCGGACGGTGTCGTAGACGCGCAGGGCCTCGGCCTGGCGTCCGCAGCCGTAGGACGCGGTCATGAGCATCCCGGCGAGTGTCTCGTCGCTCGGGTGCTGATCGAGCAACGCGGCGACATCGCTGACGAGTTCGGCGAAGTGCCCCCTGCGCAGCTCGATGCCGATGCGGGTCAGCTGGGCGGCGAGACGCTGCTCCATGAGGCTCGCGCGGACTCGTTCCGCCCAGAGTCCGGGAAGTCCGGCGAGCGGCTCGCCCCGCCACAGCTCCTCCGCCTCCCGCAGCAGTGCGAGGGCCTCGGCGTCGTCGCCGTCGTCGGCCAGGGCGAGGGCTCTGTCCGCCAGCTGCTTGAAGTGGTGGCAGTCGACGTGCTCGGGGCGTACGTCGAGTGTGTACGTGTGGGCGTGCTGGACGAGGCGCTCACCGCCGTCGAGGGCGCGGAGTCTTCGGCGGATCCTTGCGGCGTAGGCATGCAGGCTCGCGCGCGGCTTGGCGGGTGGGGACTCGTCCCAGAGCCGGTGGATCAGGGTGTCCAGGCGGACCGGCCGGCTCGTGTCGAGGGCGAGAGCCGCGAGCATCAGGCGTTCCTTTGCCGATCCGAGGGCATCGGGACGTCCGCCCGTCCGCAGTTCGACGGGACCCAGGACGCGAATCCTCAAGTCCACCAGTGCCCCCGTCCGCCGGTCGGCCTGTGCTGTGGGTGGCGTCAAAGAATCCCATGAGTTCAAAAACGTTCAAATAGCGGTGCAGGGCAGTCATGTTTATTGGCTGATTTTGGCTCAATCGTTCGAGTTGGCTTGCCATTTGGTCTGGAGGGAACGGCCGACGGGTAGGGGGAGTCGGTGGGAGCCGGGAGAATCGGCGAGAGGCGGGGGAATGGACCAGGTGACGGCCGCGGAATTGTCAGCCGCCCTCACTCTGGCCGCGCCCCGGTCGCGTGCGAGACGTGCCCTCCTTGACCGGATCGACCGGATCGACCGGATCGACGGGATCGACCGGATCGACGGGATCGACGGGAACGACCGGACGCATGAGCTGGCGACGCCCGCCACGGCCTCGCTGGTACGAGCGTGGGCGACGGCGCGGAGCGGGCCGAGCGAGGGGGACGCCGTCCGGGAACTGGCCGATGCGCTCGCCCGGGAGGCGGCGCGGTGGCCGTCCCTCGCCGCAGAGTTACGGGACTGGCTCACCAGCGATGCGTCCGCCGGCTCCGGGAGACAGGTGGACAACACCATCGCGTCGTCCGCCCGGATCGGGGGACCCGTGGTGCAGGCCCACGACATCCATGGCGGCATCCACATCCACTCGGAACCCGCCCTCCGCACACCGCCGGACCGCGCGATACCACGCCAACTACCCCCCGTACCCGCCCACTTCACCAACCGAAGCCGGGAACTCGCCGGGCTCGACCGGCTTGCCCGCTCCGTCGGGAGCGGTCCCGTGCTCGCCGTCATCAGCGGACCGGCCGGAGTGGGCAAGACCACGCTGGCCCGCCGCTGGCTCATCGGCCTCAGCGACTCCTTCCCCGACGGACAGCTGTACGCCGATCTGCGGGGCCACTCCGGCGGCGGACCCGCGCGCCCCGGTGAACTCCTCGGGGAGTTCCTGCGCGCGCTCGGCCATGAACAGATCCCGGCGGAGCTCAACGAGCAGGCGGCGCTGTGGCGTTCGGCGACCGCGGGCGCACGCATCGCCGTACTCCTCGACAACGCGGTGAGCGCCGCGCAGGTCCGGCCGCTCCTGCCGGGTGCGCCGGGCGCGCTGACGGCGGTGACGAGCCGCGCCCGGCTCACGGGCCTGGGGATGGACGGGGCGGCCTTCCACCCGCTGGAGGTTCTGGGCACCGGCGACGCCGTGGAGCTGCTGCGGCGGCGTATCGGTGCCGACCGGGTGGGCCGGGAGCCCGAGGCTGCGCTGACGGTGGCCAGGGCCTGCGCGGGCCTGCCGCTCGCCGTGTGCGTCGCGGGGGCACGGGTGGCGGCCCGGCCCCGGCAGCCCCTGTCGGTGATGGCGGGGGCGCTCGGCGATGACGGTTCGGAGGCGCTGGACGCGCTGTGGGTGGAAGGGGACTACGCGGTGCGAGGTGCCCTCGACGAGTCGTACCGCCTGCTCGATGCCGAACTCGCTAGCTGCTACCGGAGATTGGGACTCGCGCCGGTCGCCGTCCTGAGCGTTCCGTTCGCCGCGGCGGCTTGCGAGGTGTCGCCCGCCGAGGCCGAGCGGGTGCTCGACGAGCTGGCGGAGGTAAATCTCATCGAGGACCTCGGTCCCGCGCCCGTCACCGGCCAAGGCCGGTACCGCTTCCACGACTTGGTCCGCGCGCACGCGACGAGAGCCGCGGAAGAGGCGGAGACGCCCGCCGAAGTCGAGGCGACGGTCCGGCGGGTCGTGGACTTCGGTCTGTCGGCGGCGACGGCAGCGGAGGCGCTCCTGACCCCCAGCCACCGCACCCTGCGCCGCGCGTACGCGCGGCCCGTCACACAGCCGCCGCCCTTCGACGACGCGCCGAGCGCCCTGCGCTGGCTCGACGCCGAACGGGCACAGCTCATGGCCGTGCTGCGCACCGCTGCAGAGCGGGGCTGGCACGACTCCGTGTGGATGCTCGCCGACGCGCTCTGGCCGCTGTTCCTGCGGCTGCGCCCCTACGACCTGTGGATCGAGGCCCACGAGACCGGACGCGATGCGGCCCGTCGGGCCGGAGACCGCCGAGGTGAGAACCGCATGCTCACCTCGGGCGGCGCGGGACTGCGCAACGTCGGCCGGCACGACGAGGCCATGGACTGGTTCGGCCAGGCACTCGTCCTCGCACGCCAGGACGTGGCCCGACTGACCGCCGAACAGCCAGGCGATGATGGCGCTGAGCGGTTGGCCGCCGGACGGCCGGGTCAGGAGGGCGGTGAGCGGTTGGCCGCCGGACGGCCGGGTCAGGAAGGCGCTGAGCGGTTGGCCGCCGGGCAGGTGGGCCGTGAAGGCGGCGAGTGGCTGCTCGCCGATCAGCCAGGCGCTGATGGCGGTGAGCGGTTGGCCGCCGGACGGCCGGGCCGTGAGGGCGCTGAGCGGTTGGCCGCCGGATGGCCGGGCCGTGAAGGCGGCGAGCGGCTGCCCGCCGAACAGCCGGGCCGTGAAGGTGCTGAGCGGCTGACCGCCGGACGGCCGGGCCGTGAAGGTGCTGAGCGGCTGGCCGCCGAACAGGCGAGCCCCGGCCGCGTCGAGCGGCTGGGTGTCGCGCGTAAGGCCGAGGCGCAGGCCCTGCACGGGCTCGGGCAGACCTGTCGTCTTGCAGGCCGACTCGCCGAAGCCACCCAGCACTTCAGCCTCGCCCTCGCCCTGCGGGAGGACATCGGTTATCGGCGTGGCGCCGCGCTGACCCGGCTCTGCCTGGGCGACGTGGCCCTGGCCGCCGACCGCCCCGCCGACGCCCTGCCCGAACTCACCCGCGCCCGCGCGGAGCTGCTCGCCGTGGACGACCCCTACGACGCGGCCCGCGCCCTGGCCTTCCTGGGGCGCGCCCTCGCACGCGTCCCAGGCGCCGACTTCGCTCACGCTGAGGCCCAACTGCTTCAGGCTCTCGTCGAGTTCGAGGTCACCGGCTCCGTGCACTGGCAGGGCCGCGTCCTGGAGATGCTCGGCGAAGGCGCAGCGGAACGGGGTGTCCCGGAGCGGGCCAGGGAGTGGTACGTCCAGTCCCTGGCCCGCTATGCGGCGGTCAGCGCGACCGACACCCGCCGCCTGGAGGAGCGGCTGCGGTCCCTGGGGTGACCAGTGCTGCGTACAGCGCCGATGCGAGACGTACGGCGGCCAGTGGGTGAGGTTCCGCGCCGGCGGGAGGCGGCGGGCCGATCACGACCTGAACGCCGGAACGGACGCGGGCCACCCAGTGCTCGTCCCGGGCGGGGACCAAGGCGGGCACCAGGGCGAGCACGCAGCCCGGATGGCGGTCCAGGATCTGGCGGGACAGTGCCGTCGCCTCGGCGAGCGGCAGCCGCGGACGGATCGCGTACAGGACATCGGCGCACTGCCGCCAGGCGCCGCCCCCGTCGTCACCCCTCGGCTCGTCGAGGCAGACGATCACTGGCTTGTCGGGGTAGGCGATCACCTGCTCGTCGAGGCTGCCGTGTCCCTTCCCGGCCACCGCCCCGCTCACGCCGGCACCTCGCCTCTCGCCGCCTCCGCCCAATTGCCGGGCAGCGGCAGGGAAGGCAGATCCGGGGCATAGGCAGGTTCGCCCAGGCCGAGCAGGCCGTACATCAGGCGTCGCGCGTTGCGGCCGAAGCGGCCGGGCTCGGACGAGATGCGGCGGGCGATGCGCGCGTACTCCTGCGCCGGGTACTCGGCGCGTGCGTAGGCGAGCTGCTCCGGCAGGGGGTGGGCGGGGGAGAGGGCGGGCGCGGTTCTGGCCAGTTCCGCGCCCGGGGACGCCAGATCGACATCGGCGGCGGGGAAGCGGGCCAGCAGGATCGCCGCCCGGGTCAGCGTCGCGTACAGGGTGACCGAGCCGTGGTCGCCGATCACCCAGTCCGCGGCGATCAGCGGCGGCCGCCAGTCGGCCTCCGGAGGGATCACCACGATCCCCCGGCGGCGGGCCGCCGAAAGCCAGGACCGCACCTGCCAGTCGCCGTGCCCGGACCAGACGTTGGGATGGACGAGGACGGCGATCAGATACCGGTCGGGCGGGAGTTCCGTCAGGAGCCGGGGCAGCAGGGCGTCGAGCCGGTTGAACGACGAGCCGATCCCCCAGGTGGAGGAGACGAGGAGCAGCTTCTGGCCGCGGCGCACGCCGAGTGCCGCGCGGTAGCGGCGGCGCAGCGGAAGGCTCGCCACGATCCGGTCGTGGGTCGCGTCACCGACCACCTCGGCGACCGGCAGCGCCTCGGGGCAGGTCCTGGCCAGCGTCGCCAGGTCGTCGCGGTGCGCGAGTGCCACCGCCCGCGGCACCACCTTGCCGTCCCGCATCAGGTACTGGCGCCCCATCCCGCCCACGGTCCGCGGCGCCCCCGGGTGCCGGTCGTCGCCCGTGCGCGAGAGCTTGTTGTGTCCCGCGCCGTGCGGCAGCCGCACCAGCGGGCCGCGGAGCTGCTCGATGCCCTGTGAACCGGCGGCGAGCACCAGGTCGTACGCGGTGCGCAGCGCCGCATCCCACGGCAGGACAGTGCTGTCCAGGCCGTGCAGGGAGCGCTCGGCCCCGGCGTTGAACGCGTGTGGCGCGATGGTGAAGTCGACCTGGACGCGCAGATCGGACTCCAGGAGCGGAAGCAGATCCCGCAGGCGCCGGCCGTACACCTCGGTGTGGATGACGACCAGGACGCGTTTGCAGCCGGACAGGGTGAGCCACTGGGCCGACCCCGCGCTCCCTGAGCTGATGTCAGATGACATTGGTTCCCCCGGTGTTGTGTGAGAACAACTCTCCGGACGGGGAATGCCCGGCGGCGCGGGCGGAAGCCTTGCCGAGGGCTTGCCGAAACCTTGCAGGCGGCATCCGGGCGGGTTAGAAGAACACCCCGCATCGCAGCAGCACATTCGCGTACGGCGTCGCCTCGCCCGTGCGGATGACCAGGTGGGCGGTCGACGTGAGGTGTTTCAGTTCCTCGTGGGGGACCAGGCGGAGGGGGGTGACGCGGCTGGTCAGGAGGTGGGCCGTGGGAGGGTTCGCCTCGTGGAGTTCCGTGGCCGCCGTGCCGCCCTCCGTCACCAGTTCCGCGAGTACGCCGTCCAGGACCTCGGCGAAGGACGGGACCCCGGCGCGGAAAGCCAGGTCGACCACGCGTCGGCCCGGCGGGATCGGCATGCCCGCGTCGCAGATCAGGACTGTGTGGCCGTGGCCCAACTCGGCTATGGCGCCCGCGAGTTCACGGTTCAGGATGCCGGACTTCTTCACGGCCGGGGCTCGATTTCCTTCGCTGTCGGATACGACTCCTGCGCGCCCCGCCGCGTGACCGACGCCGCGCCCACGCGTGCGGCGAACGCGGCCGCCGTCGGGAGGTCGTCTCCCCGGCCCAGGCGCCAGGCCAGAGCGGCGGTGAAAGCGTCACCGGCACCCGTCGTGTCCACTGCTTCGACCTGTGGACTGGGCACGCGTGCAGGGGAGTTGATGCCGTCCGCCGTCAGGGCGCCCTCCGCGCCGAGGGTGATCACCACCGAGCGTGGGCCGAGGGACAGCAGGGCACGGGCCCAGTCCTCCGGGGTGCCGGAGGACGCTTCGGCGCCCAGGATGTAGCGCGCCTCGTGTTCGTTCACCACCAACGGGTCGCAGGCCGCGAGGACTTCGGGCGGCAGAGGAGCGGGGGGAGAGGGGTTCAGGACGAAACGGGTGTCCCGCGGCAGGGTGCGTACCACCTCCGTGACCGTCTCGATCGGGATCTCCAGTTGCGTCGAGACGACCCGCGACGCGGCGAGCAGGCTGCCCGCCGCGCGGATGTCCTCGGGGGTCAGGCGGGCGTTCGCGCCCGGCGACACGACGATGCTGTTGTCGCCCGACGGGTCGACCGTGATCAGCGCGACGCCGGTGGGCGCCCCGCCGACCAGGACGCCGACCGTGTCCGCGCCCGCCGCGCGCTGCGAGTCGAGCAGGAGCCTGCCGTGCGCGTCGTCGCCGACCCGGGCGAGCAGCGCGGTGCGTGCGCCCAGGCGGGCCGCCGCGACCGACTGGTTCGCGCCCTTGCCGCCGGGGTGCGTCGCGAGGTCGGAGCCGAGCACCGTCTCGCCGGGGGCGGGGCGGCGCTCGACGCCGATCACCAGGTCGGCGTTGGCCGACCCCACGACCAGGAGGTCGTACGAGGCGTCGTCATGGTCGTGCATCGGTGGATCCTGCTCCTGCGTAGGTCGAAGGGCGTAAGGGCGTAAGGGCGTAAGGCGAAGGTACGGCGACGGGGGCCGGTCAGGAGAAGTCGGACACGTTCTTCTTCGTGACCACCTTCACCGGGACCTTCACCATCGAATCGACGTCCTTGCCCCGGGCCGTCCGCACCGCGTTCTGCACGGCGATGCGGCCCAGCTCCTTCGGCTGCTGTGCCACGGACGCGTGGAGCGTGCCCGCCTCAACCGCCTTCAGGCCGTCGGGAGTTCCGTCGAAGCCGACCACCGCGACCGACTTGCCCGCCTTGTCGCCGAGCGCCTTGGCCGCGCCGAGCGCCATCTCGTCGTTCTCGGCGAAGACGCCGTCGATGCCGGGGTTGGACTGGATCAGGTTCGTCATGACGTCCAGGCCCTTGGTGCGGTCGAAGTCCGCGGGCTGCGAGGCGACGACCTCGATGCCCGGGTACTCCTTGAGGCCTTCGGCGAAGCCCTTGCCGCGCTCGCGGCTCGCCGACGTGCCCGCGACGCCCTGCAGCGTGACGATCTTGCCCTTGCCGCCCAGCTTCTCCGCGAGGGTCTTCGCCGCCAGCTTGCCGCCCGCGACGTTGTCGGAGGCCACGAGCGTCGCCGCCTTCGCCTTGTTCACGCCGCGGTCGGCGGCGATCACCGGGATGTCCGACTTGTTGGCGCCGCGCACCGCGGGACCCACCGCGTCCGAGTCGACCGGGTTGACGATGATCGACTTCATGCCTTCGCCGGTGAAGTTCTGCAGCTGGTTGGTCTGTTGGGACGCGTCGTTCTGGGCGTCCGTGACCGTGAGGTCGATGCCGGCCTTCTCGGCCTCGGCCTGCGCTCCCTCCTTCATCTGTACGAAGAAGGGGTTGTTCAGGGTCGAGAGCGACATGCCGATCTTCGTCGTCGTACCGGAGGAGCCGTTGTTGAAGAAGGAGACGGCGCCGACCACGGCCGCCACCAGCGCGGCGGCGATCCCGAGCTTCAGAGCTTGCGGGCCCTTGCGCCCGACGCCGCCGGACGCCCCGGAGGAGGCTCCGGGAGTCGCCCCCGCCTTGCGCCGCAGCGTGTCCAGGAGGACGGCGAGCGCGATGACGACGCCGATCACGACCTGCTGCCAGAAGGCGGACACGGAAAGGAGGTTGAGGCCGTTGCGCAGGACCGCGAGGATCAGCGCGCCGATCAGAGTGCCCGACGCCTTGCCGACGCCGCCCGCCAGGCTCGCGCCGCCGATGACGACCGCGGCGATCGCGTCCAGCTCGTACCCCTGTGCGGCCTGCGGCTGCGCGGAGACCAGACGGGACGCGAGGACGATGCCCGCGACGGCGGCGAAGAGACCGGACAGGCCGTAGATGACGAGCTTCTGCCGCTTGACGCGAAGCCCGGAGAGGCGGGCCGCCTCCTCGTTGCCGCCGATCGCGTACATGGAACGGCCGATGTACGTACGGGCCAGGATGACGGCCGTCACCAGACCCATCGCGATCATCACGATGACCGGGACCGGCAGCCAGCCGCCGATGGTGTCACCGAGGTTGGAGACCGAGTCGGGGAACGGGATCGGGCTGCCCTGCGAGATGACCAGGGAGAGGCCGCGGGCGACCGACAGCATCGCCAACGTCGCGATGAACGGCGGGAGTTTGCCGTACGAGACGAGCAGGCCGTTGACGAAGCCGCACGCCATGCCCGTGCCGACCGCGAGGACGACCGCGAGCCAGACCGGAAGACCCTGTGAAGTCGCCGTCCAGGCAAGGACGGTGGCGGAAAGGGCGGCCACCGAGCCGACCGACAGGTCGATGCCCGCCGAGACGATGACGAAGGTGACACCGAACGCGAGGATCGCGGTCACGGCGGCCTGCACGCCCACATTGAGCAGGTTCTGGGTGGTGAGGAAGTCGCCGGACAGCAGCGACATCGCCACCACCAGGACGACCAGGGCGCTCAGCGCGCCGTTGTCGAGCAGCAGGCGGCGGATACCGGTGGCGCCACCCGCGTTGCTCTTCAGCGTTTCAGTGGCCACGGGAGGCCTTCCCTTCGGTGGTTCCGTTCTGAGGTGCCGTACTGCTGACGCTGCTCACGGCGAGCGCCATCACCGCGTCCTGCGTCGCGTCGTCCGCCGCGAGTTCGCCCGCGATGCGGCCCTGCGCCATGACGAGCACGCGGTCGCTCATGCCGAGGACCTCGGGCAGATCGCTGGAGATCATCAGGACCGCGTGCCCGGAGGCCGTCAGTTCGTTGATGAGCTGGTAGATCTCGACCTTCGCGCCGACATCGATGCCGCGCGTCGGCTCATCGAGGATGAGCACCTTCGTGTCGGCGAGCAGCCACTTCCCGATGACGACCTTCTGCTGGTTGCCGCCGGAGAGCGTGCGCACATGCTGGCCGAGTCCGGCCATCCGCACACCGAGCTGCCCGGCGATCCGCTCCGCGGCGACCCGCTGACCCTTCAGGTCGACGAGCCCGGAACGGGTCGCCGAACGCAGCGTCACCAGACCGAGGTTCTCCTGCACGGAGGCGTCGAGCACGAGCCCCTGGCCCTTGCGGTCCTCCGGTACGAGGCCGATGCCCGCGCCCATCGCGGCGATCACGTCATGCCGGGGCAGCCGCTCACCGCGTACGTCGACCGAGCCCGCGTCGTAAGGATCGGCGCCGAAGACGGCGCGCGCCACCTCGGTGCGCCCGGCGCCCACGAGCCCGGCGAGACCGACGACCTCACCGGCCCGCACCTCGAAGCTGATGTCGTGGAACACACCGTCACGGGTGAGGCCCTCGACGGTGAGCAACGCACCCCCGGCGTCCGGGCGTTCACGCGGATACTGCTGCTCGATGCTGCGGCCCACCATCAGGCGTACGAGCTCGTCCTCGGGCGTCGACGCGGGCACCTGGTCGATGCTGCGGCCGTCGCGCAGGACGGTGACGCGGTCGCCGAGCGCGGCGATCTCCTCCAGGTGGTGGGTGATGAAGACGACGCCGACGCCGTCCGCGCGCAACTGCCGCACGATCGCGAAGAGTTTGTCGACCTCCTCGCTGGTCAGGACGGCGGTCGGCTCATCCATGATCAGTACGCGGGCGTCGAGGCTGAGCGCCTTGGCGATCTCCACCATCTGGAGCCGGGCGATGCCGAGTTCACGCACCTTGGCGCGGGGCGATACCTGCACACCGACCCGCTTGAGGAGCAGCTCTGCGGCCGACTCCATCGCCTTCCGGTCGATCATTCCGAAGCGGCGCGGCTGCCGGCCCAGGAAGATGTTCTCGGCGACCGTCAGGTCGGGCACGAGATTGAACTCCTGGTAGATCGTGGCGATGCCGAGCCGCTCGGCGTCCTGCGCGCCGTGGATGCGGACCTCTTCGCCGTCCACCAGGACGCGGCCGCTGTCGGGGCGGTAGGCGCCGGAGAGCATCTTGATGAGGGTGCTCTTGCCCGCGCCGTTCTCGCCGAGCAGGACATGCACCTCGCCGCGGCGCAGATCGAAGTCGACGGAGTCGAGCGCGACGACGCCGGGGAAGGTCTTGCGTATGGCTTCGATACGCAGCAACTCGTCCTGGCTGCTCACGTGTTGCTCCTCAAGTCGGTGGGGGACTCGCCGCAGGAGCGGCGTACGACGAGATGGGCGGGCAGGGTGACGGACTGCGGGCGCCTGCCCTCGATCCGGTCGGCCAATGCCTGGACGGCGGCCCGCCCCAGATCACCGGTCGGCTGGGCGATCGCCGTGATCGGCGGGTCGGTGTGCACGAACCACGGGATGTCGTCGAACGCCGCGAGCGCGATGTCGTGCGGGACGCGGAGCCCGTGCGCGCGGATCGCGTCGAGCGCGCCGAGCGCCATCAGGTTGTCGGCGGCGAAGACCGCCTCCGGCGGCTCGGGCAGCGCGAGAAACCGCTCGGTGGCCCGGCGGCCGCTGTCGGCCTGGAAGTCGCCCTGCCCGATGTACGCCTCCGGAAGCTCGAGCCCGTACGCCCCGAGCGCGTCCCGGAAGGCCTCGACGCGCTCGCTGCCCGTGGTGGTGGCTGCCGGGCCCGCGATGATGGCGAGCCTGCGGTGACCGAGCCCGTGCAGATGGGCGACCAGGTCACGCACGGCCTGGCGGCCGTCGGCACGGACGACGGGGACGTCCACGCCCGGGATCCACCGGTCCACGAACACCATCGGGGTGCCGGAGCGAGCGGCGTCCAGGATCAGCGGGGAGCCGCCGTCGGTGGGGGAGACCAGGAGCCCGTCGATCCGCCGGTCCAGGAGCGTGCGCACATGGTGGTCCTGCAGCTCGGGCCGCTCGTCGGCGTTGCCGATGATCACGCTGTAGCCGAGCGCGCGGGCCGCCTCCTCGACGGAGCGGGCCAGGGCCGTGAAATACGGGTTCAGTACGTCGCTGATGACCAGGCCGAGGGTGCGGGTCTGGTCGGTGCGAAGGGACCGGGCGACGGCGTTGGGGCGGTAGCCGAGGCTCTCCACCGCGGCGATGACGCGGGCCCGTGCGGCCGGGCTGACCGAGGGGTGACTGTTCAGGACGCGGGAGACCGTGGCAACGGAAACGCCCGCCTCGGCCGCGACGTCCTTGATGCTCGCCATCGCCGTCCACCTCCTTGTGGAATCGATTACACGGAGGATTGGAATCGATTACATGGGTGGGTGGCAAGGGGGTGGTGGGGGAGCGAGATCTGATTGTGATGGTGGGGGCTCAGGTGATCTCCGTCGGCGTGCAGCCACGTCTCCGCCGCGTGCCATGTGGACCACACGTTGCTGACTCGCTGCCCGGCGGCGCACTCTGAGGGGAGGCACACTCGTGTCGTGAGGTGATGCCCATGAGCCGGCTTGTTCATGGGGGAGTCCTGCTGCTGATGGCTGGGGCGATAGGCGTGTGCGGCTGTGGGGGCTCGGACTCGGCGCGCACACAGGGCACGACCACAGCGACCAACACCGTCACCGTCACCGCTGAGCCACCGACATCAGCGCCGACGTCCCCCCAGCAGGCAGTGCCATCGACGGCTTCCGACGCGTCGTCGGTCGTCCGCGAGTACTTCGCTGCCATCAACGCTCAGGACTATCGACGGGCGTGGGACCTCGGAGGCAAGAACCTCTCAGACTCCTACGAAGCCTTCGTGAAGGGATTCGCCGGCACAGCCCATGACACGGTCCACATCCTCCACATGGACGGCGACACCGTCTCGGTCAGGTTGGAGGCCACGCAGACCGACGGCTCAGTGCGGGTCTTCGAGGGCACCTACACGGTCCACGGCGGCACGATCATCGGGGCTGACCTGCGCGAGGTGACTGGGCCGGAGCCGCAGCCCAGCGAAAGCTCCCCGTACTTCGAGAACTGCGACGAGGCACGGGCCGCAGGCGTCACACCGCTGCATGAGGGCGACCCGGGCTACGCACCGCATCTCGACCGGGACGGCGACGGTACGGCTTGCGAACGGCGCGTTCCGTGAACCGCACAGTCCTCGGTGCCCGAGCGGCACAGCTCGGCGGGCAGTACAGCAGCCAAGTGCGCACCGGCCACACGCAGGCCAAGCACCCTCGGCGGCACATCGCCCACATCCACCGCACCACAGCCCACGACCACAATGGGTGAACACGCGCCCCGAAGAACCCGGCCGACATCGCTGACAGCCGCCGCCAGTGTCATGACGCGGCGGACGGCTTCTCGTCGGAGTGACATGCTGGAAGCCGCACCGGCGAGAGGGAGTTGGGCTCATGCAGTGGACCGTCCATGGCGAGCGGCAGATCTACAACAACCCGTGGGTCAACCTGTGGCTCGTGGACGTACAGCAGCCGGACGGCCGCCGCTGGGAGCACCACGCGTACGGATGCGGCACCTGGCGGTCGCCGCCGTGGTCGACGACCAGAAGCGCGTGCTCATGATGTGGCGGCACCAGTTCATCACGGACACCTGGGGCTGGGAACTTCCCATGGGCCTCATCGAGGCGGACGAGACTCCGGAGCAGGCCGCTGCCCGCGAGGTCGAAGAGGAGACCGGCTGGCGGGTCGAGGCCATCAAGCCGCTCGTGTACGCCCAGCCGGCGAACGGCATCACCGACTCCGAGCACCATGTCTTCCGCGCCGACGGAGCGACGTATGCCGGGCCTCCGACCGAGCCGAATGAGTCGGACCGGATCGAGTGGATCCCCATCTCGGAGGTTCGCGGAATGATCGACCGCCGGGAGATCGTCAGCAGCGGCAGCACCCCCGCCCGGCTCCATGCCGGACAGAGGCGCTTTCGTCATCCGCCGGTGGGCTGTTCGTTCAGCTCGTCGACTTCTCGATCGCCTCGAAGATGTCCGAGTCGGTCGCCTTCTGCCAGTCCGGCAGGTTCGCCCAGTCGGCCACATAGCCAGGCTTCGGGTCCTCGAAGTGCTTGAACATCTGGGCCGTCCAGCACGTCGCGACGAATCGGCCCTTCTGTTCCCGCGTCAGCCGCGACGCGTGGCCGGCACTCACGGTGAGGAACTGGCGCACCTGTTCATACACGGCGCCCGCGGCCTGCCGCTCCCATTCCGGGGTGTCCTCCCAGGGGGTCACGTAGCCCGGCTTCGGCTCACCCGGGAAGTGCTCGCGCACGCTCGCGATCCATGTCTCGCGGAACAGTCGCGCACCATCGGTCTGCGACATGCCAACCCCTCTCGTCACGTCGTGCTCAAAGCGGCGATCTCGGCTCCGAGTTCTGCCACTCGGGCATCACGCGTCAAGGGGCCGAGTTCGTTACGTGACCTGGACTTGGGCGTCTTCGCCTCGGCATCACTTGTGACCTTCAGAGCTTCACGGCGTCGAATCTTCAGCGGTATCTGGCACAAGTGGCCCCAGCGAGGGCAGCCGTCACGATCAGCACGGGGACGAGCACGAGCGCCGTCGGGCTTCCTTTCGCATCGGCGAGGTGGGCGAACACGGCTGCCCCTGCTGCACCGCCGACCATGTCGAGGGTACTGAGCCAGGACATGGTCTCGGTGACCTGCCCAGCCGGGGCCAGATCGCCTCCCGTGGTGCGCAGGACGGCAAAGAGAGACCCGATGACGAGGCCGGCGACCGGGCACACCATGAGGACCGCCATCGGGGAGAGCCGTGCGGCCACTGCCAGAGCGGCACATCCGAGGGCGAAGAGGCCGAGCAGGACGGGAAGTGCGAGCCCGCGCGGCAGCCGCTTCGTGGCCGTGCCCAGAGCAAAGCTCCCCACAACGCTGCCGACTGCCAGGCTGCCCAGATACAAGCCGGTCAGTTCGGCCGCGTGCTCCTGGCGCGCGTAGACCGGAAGCACTACGTCCACGGCCGTCACAGCCATGACGAAGAGCGCATCTGCGGCCAGCAGCCGTCGCAGCGGCGACGACGCCAAAGGCCCCAGCCAATGCCCAGCTGCGGCCGAAGGCGCGAGGCTAGCAGAGGAATTGAACACCACGAGTGTGACGGTGGTGACCGTCATCGCCGTGATGGCCGCATACGGCAGGAGAGGCGAGAGCGACAGGCTGAGCCAGCTGGCGAGCACTGGACCGACGATGAGCGCGGCACCCATCATGGAGCGTCGAGCGCCATGGCCGTGTTCAGGGTTGTGCTGGTGGTGACGCTGTGCCAGACGGAACGCATCATGACGGCGACGGGTGGAGCAGTCGCGCCGACGGCTGCGGCCAGTGAGCAGATCAGTGTGGCGTTACCGCCGCTCCGCACTGTCAGGATCACGGCGATGGTGGCGGTGAGATGGGCGGCAAGGCAGCTGAGCAGGACCGGGCGGACCGGATATCGGTCGATGAGCCGTCCGCGCAACGGCGCGGTCAGGCCCTGGCCGAGGGTGGAGCAGCTCACCGCCAGTCCGGCGGTCCCGTACGAGTAGGCGCTGCTGACCAGGAGCAGCAGACTCAGGCTGGTCATGCTCGCGGCCAGTTTCGACGTCATGCCGATGGTGGCCAGCCGCCAGAAGCCGGGCACGCGCATCAAGGTCCGGTAGTCGGTAAAGAACCGATACGGGGCCGGGTGGCCTGATCTTGTGGCGTCGGGCGTGGCGCGTGCGCGGCTCACCGCTGCGGTATCCGGGTACGGAGTGCCTCGGCGGACCAGGTGAGCGCGGGCGCCAGGCTCCCGGAGGCCGGCCAGCCGTTGATGACGGCCACCAAGGACAGGTACTGATCCCGGCGCGGGTCGTTCATCTGCTCCAGCCGGGCAGCAAGGCGCAAGTAGAGGGCACGGGGATCGTGTGAAGCCGGGCTGCCAAGGATGCGTGCATAGTGGGCCGCGAGTGCGGTGACGATCGGCTCCGCTTCGGCCGAGTCCGGTTCGACACCGTCCTCCAGGGCCGGTGCCACCTGGGCCCGGACAGCTTCGGCGAGGATCCGGGGCAGGCCCGTGGCGTCGTCCGGGGCCCGATCGGCTGCCAGATCCTGGGCCATGCCGCGCAACGTGAAGTGGAAATCGCGGTCCTGGAACAGCTCTGCCAGCTCCACCCACGCCTCGATCTGCTCGGGTTCGGGCTCCTCGGGCAGCTCGGGGGTCAACGAGCGGGTGACCGCCGCGAACGCGGGGTGATCTTGCAGGCCGTCGAACACGGCACCGAGGAAGTCGTCGACCAGACACTGCCGTTCGGCTTCCGACAGACGCGCCAACTTGTGCATGAGGTCCAGCTCCTGGGGAGTCGAGCCGCGCCGGGCCACCGCCATGAGCACGGCGCGGCGCTGCCGCAGGACACGGATCTGCACCTCCAGTGCCTCGGCGTGCGTGGCCGCGACATCTGTCAGCGAGACCTCCCGATCCATGACCTTGCGGATCGTGGCCAGGTTGATTCCCAACTCACGCAGGGTGCACACGAGTTCGATGCGCACGATGGCATCGACACCGTACCGGCGGTATCCCGCAGGAGTGCGGTCGGTTGGTGGCACGATCCCGGCGTCTGCGTAGAACCGGATGGCCTTCACTGTCAGACCCGTCCGCCGAGCCAGGTCACCGATCGAATAGAGCGTCTCGCTGTTCATGCCCCTACCCTCACGTCTCCCCCTACGGGAGACTCAAGCCTCACTGCCACCAGGCTGGCCTAATCGGCAAAGATTGCGGAGGCGATCGGATGCGGGAGGAGTAGTCGTCCTGTGCGGCAGCCCCTCGTGACGGGGTTCAAAAGATGGGCCGGTGACGGGGATCTCCCAGTCACCGCCATGCGGAACCCAATCTCCCTTGGGGTCGATGGCGCGGATGCGCTTCACGATTCCGTCGACGACGTAGACCATCGCCTTGGCCCGCGGGCGCTTGTGGTCGGCCAGGGGGCGGGTGATCGAGATCCAGGATGGCCTGCTCGCCCTGCAGCCCTATATGGACACGAAGGCCGAAGAGCTCGTAGATGTCGAGCCCGTGGGCATTGAGCCCTACCAGACCATTAGATACTCAGACGAAGTGTCGTGGCTGCTCAGCATCGCTCAAGCGTATGCACGCACACCGACTGGAGAGGTGCGCTAAATGAAGCCCCGAAAACTGGGAAGCACGGGCCCCGAAGTGGCGCCCATCGGTCTCGGCTGCATGGGCATGTCGGTGGCCTATGGAGTGCCCGATGACAACGAGTCGTTCCGTACGCTCGACCTGGCCGTCGAGCTCGGAGTCTCGCTCCTCGACACGGCGGATGCCTATGGGCGCGGCGCCAACGAAGAGCTCCTGGGACGCTGGCTCCAGGAGCGCCCTGGACACCGCGACCATGTGGTGCTCTCCACCAAATTCGGGCTCCGCCACAACGCCGCCACAGGGCGGGTCGACGAGGTCGACACCTCAGCGGCGTATGTGCGGTCCGCCTGCCACGCCTCGCTGCGCCGCCTCGGCGTCGACCACATTGACCTCTTCTCCGCGCACCGCCGCGACCCCGCGGTCCCCATCGAGGAGACGGTGGGCGCCCTGGCTGAGCTGGTGCATGAGGGAACGGTCGGCTACCTCGGCCTCAGCGAGGTCAGCCCCGATACGCTGCGCAGAGCCCACGCCGTCCACCCCATCAGCGCCGTGCAGCTCGAGTACTCGCTGTTCACCCGTGACGTGGTCGAGGGCAACATGCTCAACACCTGCCGCGAGCTTGGCATCGCCGTTGTGGCGTACTCCCCCCTTGGCAGGGCGATGCTCACCGGCAGCGTCTTGTCTCGCACGGACCTGACCGAGAACGACAACCGCAGACGCTGGCCGCGCTTCTCCGAAGAGAACCTCCAGCACAATCTGACGCTCGTGGACGCCATCCGAAGCGTAGCCGGGCAGATCGGCTGCACCCCTGCGCAAGCGGCACTTGCCTGGCTGCTCGCTCAGGGCGACGACATCGTGCCCATCCCTGGAACCAAACGACGGCGCTATCTGGATGAGAACACCTCGGCTGCCGGGATAGTCCTGAGCGCCGAACAGAGCGACCTGCTGCGCCGTGCGGTGCCCGACGGTTCGGTGGCCGGGGAGCGCTACCCGGCACAGGCACTGGCCCGCCTCGGGCGATGAGGGCATTTGGCGGACGAAGAGCAATGCTCAGATTCTGTGGATCGGCCCGGGGAGGCGTACCTGCCCGAGTGATCGATCGACGGGTATCGAGTACGCTCTCGTTACCGCGCGGGTCGGAAGGTGAAGTAGGCCGCCGACGAGGCGCCCGGTGCGCATTGTCCTGATGAGCACGCTGCTCACACATGGCGAATGCCCAAGCAAAAGCACCGTCTTCAGCGAGGCCAGATCCGGCACACCGGTCTCCAGGAGCAGTCCCGTGGCCTGTTCGAGCGGGTCGCCGAAGGCCCGTCTCAGCCGGGCCAGGGGCTGGCTCATGGTGGGCGTGGAGGTACGCATCCGCTCCGCGGCTCCGGAGACGCTGCCCTCCTCCAGTAATGCGTCGAGGGCGATGAGGAGGTTCAGGTCCACAGATTTCATCTGACGCAACCTCCGGCTATCGGGATTGTTCGCGGAACGGCACCGTCAGCCACGGACTGTCCGGGTCCGAGATCAGTTCCCGGTGAGCGTGAAGCACCGTCGTGTACCAGTCACCGAAGTGCTCTTCGTCGAAGTGCAGGCACCGGCCGAGGACGTATCCGGCGGAGAACTCCTCCCAGGAGCCGTACGCCGACTGCGCCGCGTGGCCCGCGCGCTCGATGGCCTCGTGCAGCTCGGCGTGCGTGGCGTAGCGCGCGCCCCTGCCCCAGCGGGCCATCTTGGAGGCGCGGCCGATGTCCCACGCGGCGACGGAGGTGACATGGCCTTCGGCCGGCAGGAGGTCGTCGGCGCGGAAGCGGGACTCGTAGCGCAGCACCTTGCCCACCAGGCCGCGCAGTGCGGCGACGAAGTCGTCCAGGTCCGGGTCGTCGCCCGGCTTGTGCGGGGAGTCGGGCCCCTCCGTCTCGAACACGCGGTTGCGGATGGTCACTTCCACGCACTTGCGCCACAGCTCGGGGTCGACACGGGGGCCGTACCGCTCGATCAGCGAGGTGCGTGCGCCGAGCACGAAGTCCCAGTACCAGGGGCTGACTTCACGGTTCAGGAGCCGCTCCTGGACGCCGAGCCAGTCATCACGGTCGCGTACGCCCCACCACTCCTCCAGGCGCTCGACCTCGGAGTGGTAGCCCGCGCCGTGCCAGTCGAGGGTGTTCCAGGCGTCGCCGTTGGCGAAGCAGAGGTGGGCGCCGCAGGCAAGGCCGCGCAGCAGGGTGACGGAGTCGGGCGCCCCGGTGCGGCGGGTGTCGATGCGGTCCATGAGCCGCTCGGAGTCGTAGTTCGCCTCGTGCAGATCCGCCCAGACCTCCCGCTCGTCGTCGGTCGTCAGGAAGAACTGCTGGCATGGAGTTGCCGCGTTGACCACCAAGATGTCGATGTCGTCCGGGAGTTCGTTCGCCAGCGTGCCGAGCGTGACGAACTCGTACACCACCTCCGGATGCGGCCGCGGCAGCACGCCCGCGGTGTACATCTGCGCCACCTTGCGGCCGTCCGGGACGTCGACGGTGAGGACGGGGCGTTCCGTCGCGCCCGCCGCCACGTCGGTCATCGCCACCGGGCGGTAGAGGCCCGTGACGGAAATGGCCCGGAGATAGGTGTAGGCGTCGTCGGCCTCGGCGAGTTCGTAGAGGTGCTCTTCCAGGTCGGCGGGCGCCTGCCAGGGAGTTCCGTCGTCCGGCGCGTCGAGGTTGGGGAAGATGTCGTCGTGGTACTCGTCCTCGGCTGCGGGGACGGCTGCGCCGTGCATGCGGGAGTCTCCGTGGTGGGCGGCGCGCGGGGTCGGCGCGCGGGGTTCGCGGTGGATCTTGAACCGTATCGAACTACGCCTTCGGCACCTGGACCGGCACCGACTTCAGGCCGTTGATGAAGTTGGAGACCAGGCGCCGCGGTGTCCCCGCCAGGTCGGCAGGGGCGCTCCAGACGGTGCGGAACTCCTCGTACAGGACACGGAGTTGGAGGCGTGCGAAATGTGCGCCCAGGCAGACGTGCGGGCCCTCACCGAAGGAGACGTGGGGATTGGGGGTGCGGGACAGGTCAAGGCGGTGCGGGTCGGTGAAGACGCGCTCGTCGTGGTTGGCCGATGCGTGGAAGACGACCACCTTGTCCCCGGCGCGGATGGTGCTGCCCGCGAGCTGTGTGTCGCGGGTGGCCGTGCGGCGGAAGGTGAGCACGGGCGGGTGGTGGCGCAGCAGCTCGTCCACCGCCGTGGCGATCGGGGCGTCCCCCTCGCGCAGGCGGCGGTACTCGTCCGGGTGCTCCATGAGCGCGAGAAGGCCACCGGGCGCCGCGCTGCGTACGGTGTCGTTGCCCGCGACCGTGAGCAGGAAGAAGAACATCTCCAGCTCGGGGGCGGTCAGTTCGGGCTCGGTGGCGAGGGTCGTCATGATGTCGTCCGTGGGCGCGCGGCGCTTGTGGGCCGCCAGGTCCTGCGCATAGCCGAACATGTCGCGCAGCATCGCGGGGGAGCGCGGGTTGACCGGCTTTCCGTCCGCGTCGAGGATCAACTCGCCTGCCTCGTCGGGATCCTGGTAGCCGATCACGCGTTGCGTCCAGTGCAGCAGCAGGCCGCGGTCGGCCTCGGGGACGCCGAGGAGATCGGAGAGATTGAGCAGTGCGTAGTCGTCGGTGACGTCGGTGACCAGATCGCAGGTGCCGTCGCCTGCGCGCGCCCGGTCCAGCGCGGCGGCGAGCAGGGTGCGGGCCCGGTCGCGGGCCAGGGACTCGAAGCGCTCCAGGCGTCCGGGCGTGAAGGCGCGGCTGACGAGGCGGCGCAACCTGCCGTGCTCCGGGGGATCCTGATTGAGCATCATGCGGCGGATGAACGGCAGGTCGTCCGGGTCGGGGTCGCGGATCTGGGTGGCGCCCAGGTGCGAGGAGTAGCTGCCGGAGTCCCGCAGCACGCGGACGACGTCCGCGTGCCGGGTCACCGCCCAGAAGCCGGGTCCCGCGGGCCAGTCGAGCACCTGCGGCTCGTCCTGCCAGGCGACAGGGTGCCGGTCGCGGAGCAGGCGATAGCGGTCGTGCGGGACCCCGGACGCGTACTGCCGAGGGTCGAACACATCGGGTACGGCGGTGAGTTCATCGTCTCCCGAAGGAGGAGTCCGTACGCTCATGACGAACCGTCGCGCCCCGAACCGTCCTCGCCGCCCGCGTCATCCGCCCGCAGGAAGTCCTCCACGGCGCCGACGAGCGCGAGCGGAGTCTCGTCCATCGCGTAGTGGCCCGCCTCGGCGAGCTCGACGAGCTCGGCGCGCGCGTACCAGCTCAGCCAGGTCCGGCGCATCAGCTCCGCCCCCAGGGCGGGGTCAAGGGCACCGACCACCGCGAGTGCCGGCACGGTCGAGCCCTCGATCCGGTCGTGGAAGTCCTCGCGCGCCCAGGAGTCCAGCCAGGCGCGGAAGGCCTTGGCGTCGCTGACCGTGAGGGAGCGCTCCATCATGCGGTCGAGCCAGGCCGCGGGCCGGGTCCCGCCGGTGGTGACGTCGATGATCGCGCGGCGGTTCTGCGGCAGACGATCGGCCTCGGCGAACAGCTCCCACTGGTCCGGGGGAAGGTCAAGTCCGGACGCGGGCACGGGAGATACCCCGACCAGCCTGCGCACCCGGTGCGGTGCGAGCGCCAGGACGCGCTGGGCGACGCCGGCGCCCATGGAGTGGCCGATCAGCGAGAAGCGGTCCCAGCCGAGGCGGTCCGCGAGCGCGACGACATCGGCGGCCCCCTCGGAGGTCGTGTACGCGCCGACGGCGTCCTTCGCCTCCCCGTACCCGCGCAGATCGACCACCGCGTACTGGAACGAGGCGAGGTCGAGGTCCGCGAGCACCGGCGCATACGCCGAGCGGTCGGCGAGCCAGCCGTGCACGGCGAACACCTTGTGCGGCCCTTCGCCGAGCAGGACATGGGGGAGGGGGAAGGAGGGCAGGGAGGCCACGTCGACTCCGATCGCCGGTACGGAAAGGGCCGTTCACAGGGCCGTTCGTGGCGGCCCGTGACCACCGTGGCCGCAACCCGTCGGTACCGCAAGGGCGCACCGCGTCGCCCGGAACGGGACCTTCGCGCGCCGAGTGATTCCCGAGGAAGGGGGAAACTTGGCGGACGGCCTGCGATCGGGGCGTGCGGATGGTCAGAATGTGGCATGGCCATCCGCCGCCTCAGTTACCGGCTCGACGAGGAGCCGGACACCGGAGCCGTCCGTCTGATTCCCGCACCGCCGGGACCGCAGGAGCAGGAGCAGGAGAAGCAGCAGACAGAACAGCCCCTGGAATGCCTGGAGTTGGCCGAATACGTCCTCGCTGTGGGCCACCGTCATGGGCTCAGCCGCAGCAGGCTCCCCGGCGGCGGCAGCCTCCTCTGCGCTACGGACGCCGAACAGCGGATCGACGCCGTGTATGCCGACTCCGTGGACGAACTACCCCCATTCCCGGGCGACTTGGGCACCGAACAGCTCATCGCCTTCGCCCGCGAGCACGCCTCCCGTGTCGAGCCCTTCCTCGCCGATGTGCACCGCCTCTTCGGTGAGCGCGCCGGGCGCCAGATCGTCGTCGCCGAGCACGACCCGGAGACCGTGGCCCACTGGGTCGCCCTCGCCTGCGCCTCGCTGCCTCACGCGTACGCCGTGTCGCTGACGTTCAGCACCTGGGCCGACGCCCCGCGGCGCGCACCGCAGCAGATCATCGGCATCGGCCCGGACGCGGACTTCGACCGCTTCCACGGCCCGACGCTCGACCACCTCTACCGCGTGCACGACGGCCTTGACGGCCAGGGCAGTTCACCCCTCGCCGACACCTGGGCCGAGGTGACCGCCAAGGAATGGATCGAGGGCAATCCGCCCGAGCCGCCGTCCGACGGGGGCGACCCGTTCGGTGTGACCCGGCCGCCGCTCGACGTGGGCAAGCTCCTTGCCATGTCCGACGCCACCCGGCGCGAAGCCGTCCAGGCCCACGCCGAGACCGTGCGACAGGAGCCCGCGGTCAGTCCCGTCGTCGACGAGCTGTACCTGCTCTGCGAGGAGCTCGGCGGCGCCGACCCCGCCGCGGCCGAACCCCTAGCGATCGCCCTCGTCCGCCATTACGTGGCGGTCGCCGAGGCCCAGGAGACCCTGCCCGACATCGCGGCCTGCGAACGGCTGCCGCTGAGCACCGATGCCTGGCAGCGGCTGCGCGCGGAGTTCGGGGAGCGCGCGGACGAGGTGCTGCGGGGCAAGGTGCGGCGCGACCCCATGGGCAAGTGGACCCAGCCGCTGCGGCTCGCGCTCGCCCTGGGCGCCGAGTCGGGGCGTGGGCTCCAGGGGCGTGGGCTCCAGGATGCGACGGAGCGGCTCGCCCGCGCCCTGCTCAACCCCGGGCGGCGCGAGTGCGCGGAGGCCGTCGAGGTCCTGGAGGCCCTTGGCCACCCGCGCCTGACCCGGCAGGTCCTGAATCGGCTCGGCGGCGACCTCACGAAACACAAGCTGGACCAGCTGCGGGGCCTGGCCAACGCGCCCCAGGGCGCATGGCTGCTGCGGAACATCGACGACGCGCCGCTCGTCGTCAGCATCGCCGAAGCGGCCGCGCGCTTGAGCAGGGAGCCCGGCGGTCCGCGCGGCGCCGAGCTCTTCGCGGCGCTGACCGAGCTGCTGCCCGGGCGGCGGGTGAACGACGCGGACACGCTGTGGCTGCTGTGGCGGCTGGTTTGGGGCGGCCGGCAGCCCGACCTTGCCGATGTGCAGCGGGTCGCCCGCGCCTGCACGGCGCGTCTGATCATCGACGCGGGCTTCGCGATCCAGCTCACGGGCTGGCTCAGGGCCCCGGAGCGGATCGACGCCGAGCTGATCGAACTGGCAAGGAGCCTGCTGGGCGGGAACGTGAATTTGCGCGGGATGGAGCGCGCGACCGCCGAACTCATCGTGCTGGCGCAGGACTTCGCCGACGGCGAGATCCCCGTGGAGTATGCCGTCGGTCAGCTCGGCGACAAGTTCGAGCAGGCGAAGCCCCTCAACATCGTCCTGCGGGAAGGGACCGGCGCGCTGGTCGCACTCGGGCTCGCCGGGGTGGATCCGGTCGAGCTGTGCCGCTCACCGGGCCTGAACTTCCTGGTGGGCGCGGACAACGACGTACTGCACCCCTACCGCTCGCACCTCCTCGCCGCCGACACGCGTGAGCGGATGATCCAAGACCTGCCCCACCGGCCCGACCGGATCGCGGCGCTCTACTACGCGTGGCGCCCCCGTCAGGGGCGCGGCGTCACGGTGGACTGGCAGCGCGCCGCCGAGCAGCTGCTCACGCAGGTGCTCGCGCCCGTGGTGCCCCGGCTCAACGAATGGACGCTGGGGCAGGTCGCCACGGAGATCGCCCGGCTCTCGCCCGAGCGGGCACACGAGCGCGTCCAGGAGTGGAACGCGTGGCTCTACGGCCAGCGGCGCGCCCAACCACCCAGCTACGGACCCGGCCCCGGCCCTGGCCCGGGGCACCAGCACCACTGAGCATCGATCCACCGATCCACCGAACCACTGATCCACCGAACCACTGATCCACGAGAGGACCAGCGTGCGGAAAACCGAGACCAGCGTGGCCGTCGAGAGCGACGCCGCCGACAACTTTCCCGGCGGCAGCATGGCCAACCGTCCCGTGCACTTCATCTGGATGCTCGACTGCTCGGGCTCCATGGGCGTCAACGGAAAGATCAGCGAGCTGAACTTCGCCATCCGCGAGGCCATCCCCGAGATGCAGCAGGCCGCCGAGTCCAACCCGGCCGCATCGCTCCTCGTACGCGCCATCTCCTTTGCCAATGGGGCGAGTTGGCACGTGGACGAGCCGACACCGGTGGACCGTTTCGCGTGGGAGGACGTGCACACCTACGGCGGCACGGACATGGGCGCCGCGTTCAAGCTCGCGGCCGGCGCGCTGCAGACCCCGCCGATGCCGCAGCGCGCACTTCCCCCGGTGCTCGCCCTCGCCTCCGACGGGCAGCCCACCGACGACTGGCGTGCCGGGCTGCGCGAGATCGACGCGACGCCCTGGGGCAAGCGCGCCGTGCGGGTCGCGGTGGCCATCGGGGACGACGCGGACAAGAGCATGCTCAAGGAGTTCCTCGGCAACCCCGAGCTGGAACCGTTGCAGGCCAAGAACCCGCGCCAGCTCGCCGCGGCCATCCGCTGGATGTCGACGGCCGTCGTGAAGGACGCGTCGACGCCGAAGGTCGAGGACGCCAAGCCCACGACCCCGCTCGGTCCGGCGCCGCTGACCAAGGGCGACGAAGACGACATCTGGTGAGCGCGCCTTCGACGCGGGTCGCCGCCTGGGCGCTGCTCAGCGCGACCGTCAAAGGAGTCGGCAAGAAGTACAGCCAGGACAGTCTCGGCGCCCTGTCCGTGGCGGACGGCCGGGCCGCCGTCCTCACGGTCGCCGACGGCCACGGCTCCGCCGCGCACTTCCGCAGCGACCTCGGATCCCAGTGGGCCGTCGAGGAGTTCACCGCGTGCGCGCGCGGCTTCGCGCGGGAGGCGGTGCGGGTCGGCGCCGACGTGACGGGCTGGACCGGCCTGCGCACCGAGGCGCGCAGGCTGCCGCAGCAGGTGGCGCACCGCTGGCGCGAGCGTGCGCTGGTGCACGACGCCAACTCCCCCGCGCACGGCGGTCGTTATCTGCCGGGTGCCGCCGACGAGGCACCCGACCTCGCCGTGTACGGCAGCACGCTCATCGGTGCCGTACTCACCGAATCCATGCTGTTCTGCTGGCAGTTGGGCGACGGGGACATCGTCCTCGTCGACGCGGACGGCACCCCGCACACACCGCTCTCGACGGGGCCCGACATGGGGGACGAGACAGACTCGCTGTGCGAGCCGGAGCCATGGCGCAAGATGCGGTCGCACTGGCAGCCCTTCACCACGGGGGCGCCCCCTGCCGTCCTGATCTCCACCGACGGCCTCTCCAAGAGCTTCGCCGACCACCAGGGGTTCCTGGACTTCGCCACCGGTGTGACCGACCGCGCCGCCGGGCAGGGCGTGCCCGCGGTGCAGGGGCAGCTCGCGGACTGGCTGGAGCGGGCCGCCAAGTACTCCGGTGACGACACCACCTTCGTGGGCGCGTTCGCGGCCACGGCGCCCACCGGGCAGACACCACCACCCATCGTCGAACAGGAAGCCGAGAGAGGAACCGCATGGTGAACGGCATGCTCGCCGCCGGAAAGACCCTGGTGGCCGAGTCGGGGGAGAAGGTCAAGGTCGCCGGACTCTTCGGCTCCGGCGGCCAGGGCGAGGTCTACCGCGTGACGACGCCGCACGGCGACCGCGCGCTGAAGTGGTACTACCCGCAGCTGGCCGACGCCCGCCAGCGGCAGATCCTCGAAGGCCTCATCGCGCGCGGCTGGAGCGACGACCGCTTCCTGTGGCCGACCGCCATCGTCCTCGACCCGGAGGGCCCGGAGAACGGCGAGCCGGGCTTCGGCTATCTGATGGACGTACGCCCCGCGCGTTTCCAGGACCTGCCCGCGCTGTTCCGCCGCGACCCCTCGGTGTCCGCCGCGACGATGCGCACCCTGGTCACCGTGGCGCTGCACACCGTCGAGGCCTACCGGTCGCTGCACTCCCGTGGCATCGCCTACCGCGACATCAACTGGGGCAACATCTTCTTCGACCCGCGCACCGGGGACGTACTCGTCTGCGACAACGACAACGCGGTCGTCGAGGGCGAGTCCGCCGCCGTCGCGGGGACGATGGACTTCATGGCGCCCGAGCTGGTCCGCCGCGACAAGGGGGCGCAGCCGGGCACGCAGACCGACCTGCACTCCCTCGCCGTGCTGCTCTTCCTGCTCCTGATGAACGACCACCCGTTCAACGGCGCGCAGGCCCTGAGTATCCGCTGCATGGACGAGGCCGCCAAGCGGCGCCTCTACGGCACCGATCCCGTCTTCATCTACGACCCGTCCGACGCCCGCAACCGTCCGGTGCCGGACGAGCAGCCGACCGTGGTCGCCACCTGGGGCGCGCTGCCCAAGATCCTGCGGGACCTCTTCGTACAGACCTTCACGGAGGGGCTGCGGTCGCCGGTCCGGCGGGTCCGCGAGTCGCAGTGGTGCGACGCCCTGAGCCAGGTCCTGGACGCGATCACCCAGTGCGGCCCCTGCGGCAAGCTGAACCTCACGCAGCCGGACGGCGCGGCCCCCGACTGCTGGAAGTGCGGTCGTACGCTGCGGCTGCCGCCGCGCCTCGAACTCGTCACCGGCACGGGCACGTTGCGCACCCGGCGCGGCATCAGGCTCGCCCCCAACGCCCGGGTCTACGCCCACCATCTGGCCGAGTACCCGGACCGGCACGACTTCCGGGCGGTGGTCGGCGAGGTGACGGAACACCCGAAGAACCCGGGCAGGTTCGGCCTCACCAACCACACCAAGGACGTGTGGACGGCACGCAAGGACGACGGGACCGTGCGCGATGTGGAGCCCGGCCGCACGATCGCGCTGCGGGCGGGGCTGCTGCTCGAATTCGGGGGCGGGGCGGAGGCGGAGGTGCGGGACTAGTGGGCGGCGCCCGCCAGCGGGACTAGTGGGCGGCGCCCAGGTACCAGACCTGCGCGAGACAGAACTGGTCCACGCCGTCCAGTTCCCGTTCGTGTCCCGCGGGGGTCTGGAGTGCACCCGCTCCGGGGAAGGGCGCGTCGAAGGGGCCCGTCCGCGGGCTGAGCGCCCAGTGGACGCGCAGCGCGTACCGGCCCGCGGAGGGCAGCGTCATCGGCGTCTCGTGCCATTCGTCGGTGGTGTAGAGGCACAGGGCGCCGGTGGGGAGCACGACCTCCGCCTCGCTCAGCGCCGACCAGTCGCCCGGCGCGACGGGCGGGGCCGCGGTCCAACTCTCAAGCCGGGTCCGTACGTTGATGACGTCGGGCGGGCACTCCAGATGCGCCAGGCCCCTGGCTGTCCGGATCCAGCTGCCCTCGGGTGCGTCCGGGCGGTGGATCTGTGCCACACAGGACTCGTCCACGATGCCCAGGGTCCGGTCGCAGATCCTCATCTCCACCTCGACCGTATCGATCAAGCCCGCCATCATCGGCCCTTCCTGGAGTTCAGCGATCCACCGAGGGTATGCACTACGGCCCCGGGACCTCTCGGCTCCAGGGCGTGTCGGAGGGGTTGTTCAGGTAAGTGAGGCGAGGACGGCGAGGCCGAGCGCCCCGAGCAGGCCCGCCGGGAGCGTTCCCCGGGAGAACCCGACACCAGCCCCGGCGGCATCCGGCAGACCGGGCGGGACAGGGATCGGGGCTGCGGGCCGCGTTCCCCCAAGGGCAGTTGAGGCTCTCGGGGTACGCGGACGCGCGGGCTCAGGGGCTTCGGCGGAGCCAGCGGTGCCACCAGGTCCGCCACCATCCGGCGGGTGCGGGCGGCGGGGGAGGCGGCACGGCCGGGAGCACCGCACGCGCGGGCGGCGCGTCGATCGCCACGGCGTCCGGGCGGGGCAGCGCGCCGACCGTGAACCGGCACTCCCCGGCGGAGACCGGCACCGGCACGGCCCGCCCCGCGCCGTGCCGGCTGCGCGCAACGCGCAGCTCCTCGCGGCGCTCCCCGTCCTCCCAAGCGACCAGTGTGAGCACGGCGGGCTCCGGCCACGAGAAGCGCAGCTCGGCGCGGTCGTCGGCGACCCTGCGCACCGCCAAGTCCCGTACCTCTCCCGGGTGTTCGATGACCACGCTGGGCCCGGAGACCGCCCGCTCCCCGAGCACGCTCACCGCGGTGAGACGGACCCGCCTGCTGGGCGGCGGCCGCATGTCGACGGAGGTGGATGCCGGTCCGGGCGAGGGCAGGCGGGGGACGATCCCGGAGACGTCCGCACCCGGCGGCACGGGGCGTTCGGTCCAGGGCACCAGATGGCCGTCCCCGCACACCGGAGGCCGCCACGCGACGCGTATCCGGCCGCCCTCGTCGAGGCGCTGGACGGTGAGCGCCTCCACGGGGGCGGGCCAGCACTCGGCCCGGGCGGTGACGCGGACTCCCGACGACAGGACGAGGCCGCCGTCGGGGCCGGGGTAGCCGCAGCGGACCTCATAGACGTACAGACCTGCGGGGAGGGGTGTGTCGACGAGCTGGTCACGCTTGCAACTCACCGCATGGTCCGGGGTGTTGTCGTCGTCCTGACTCATGCGTACGACGCTGACCTCGACCGCGGCGGGATCGCGCCGCCACGTCACCCGCACGCCGTCGGGCACCGCCGTGGCGGACAGTTCCGTCACGTCCGGGGTGAGCAGTACCGGGGTGCTGACGCGCGGCACTCCAGCCAGCCGTTCCCCGAGCAGCGGGAACACGGCGTATCGCAGGGGCTGTCCCACGGGGGCGTCCGGGTCGACGACCGTGCGCGCGGTGCCGTGCGCCGATACCTCGACGGCGATCTCGGGCCGGCCGTCCGGGAAGCGGAGCACGCGGTACGCCACGGACGCCCCGCCGCGGCGGGGCGCGCGCCAGCTCAGCCGGACCGTCCGCTCGTCGACGGCGGCGGTCACCTCCGACTCCTCCGGGGTGAAGGGGTCGTCGGCCAGGAGTGTCGCGCTGCGCAGCAGGCCCGCCTGGGCGTCCCGGTCGTCCCTGGCCTGCCGCAGCGCGCCGAGCCAGGCGGCTGAGGCGGCCGTGAAATCGCCGCAGGACTCCGACTGAACCGCCTGGTCCATGAGGCGGCGTACGGCGGCGGACCGGGCGCGGAGGGTGTCGAGCAGGTCGTCGAGGACGTGATCCGAGTGGTGGGTGGGCAGCCACGCGGCGAGCCGCTCGGCCTCGCGCAGCCGGGCGCTCGGCCAGATGTCGCTCAGGGTCTGGGCGGCGTGCCGTGCGGCACCGGCGCCCGGTAGGTGTCCGTCGACGAGGCCGGGGAAGTGTGCGGCGACGGCGGCGGCAAGCAGCCCCGCCTCGCTGCGGTGGACGCCGAGCGCGGCCGCCTCGTCGGCGGTGGGCGGGGTGATGGGAGGGTCGGCATCGCTGTCTGCGTCGGTGAGGGGGACCGGGTGCCCCGCGGCGTCGTCCGTGAGGCGGCAGCACAGCTCCCACAGGACGAGCCTGCGCAGGCCCATCGGATCTTCCTGGAGGACGGTTGTCAGGACTGCCACGACGGCGGCCGCCTCCATGCCCCGCGCGTCGCCGGAAGCGTGCCAGCGGGCGAAGGCGTCCTGGACGTACGCCAGATCGACGCGCTGCCAGAGGCCGCCGCGCTGCGGGAACCACAGTCCGTCCAGTACGCGGAACCCGTCGTCCGTCTCGGCCTTCGGGAGGGTGCCGAACAGCGCCTGGGTGGCCTGCGACGCGTGCTGCGGTGCGGGGGCGCGCAGGGCGTCGGCGGCGTGCCGGAAGCCCAACTTCCTGATGGAGGCGTGCAGTTCTTCATATCCGGCGATCCCGGGGAAGGCGGGCAGTGCGGGCAGCGGAAGCCCGCTCTCGTCGTCCGGCGGTCGCTCGCCGGGGTGCAGTCGCGCCATGGGTCAGCTGCCCGGCGTCGTGTAGAAGTACACCCGGACCCTCGCGGTCGACGCGGGGTCGCTCAGCTTGTGGAAGTCGTCCGTCGCCGTCTTCTTGGTGAACATGTCCGGACGGCCCTTGGCGAGCAGCGAGTTGACGCGATGCGCGTACGCCTCACCGCTGTGATCGCCGCCGAACGTCAGCACCAATGCGGCCTCGCGGCCCGCCCACTTGCCGGTGTTCTTGCGGATCTGCGCGGCCAGATCGCCCTTGTCCGTGCCCTTGACCCCGAACTCCTCCGGCTGCAGTTCAACCGAGCGCGGGCCCGTGGGGGAGGGCGCCGGCTCGGGCTTGGTCCCACTGGGGGACGGCTTGGGCCGGTTGGCCAGCGGGTCGGGGCGGTCGGCCATCGACACCAGGGCGAGCACGAGAAGCAGATCGGCGAAGAGCCACCCCGCGAGCACGACGACCCCCGCCCGACCACGACGCGGAGCCTTCCTCACGCGTCACCTCCGCCGGAGGCGGGGGGCCGCTGGGGCCGGGTCGGGGGGTCCAAGGGGCGGGTGGGGGAGGGGAGGTGGGGTGAGGGGTCGCCGTTTGTGCCGCTCCAGGGGGCGGCGTCTCTCACACCTCCGCCGGAGCCGCCCTGATCGCCGTGACCGCCGTAGCCCCCGGCCGCGCCCGCATGCCCGGGGCCCGGATCTCCGCTCCATCGCACACCACCGCCATCCGCGGCGCCCGCGCCGCCGGGATCGGCATGCTGCCCCGGGCCGGGCACGTGAGGCGTACCGCTCCACGCGTGGCCGTTCGTCTCTCCGCCGCCCGGCGGCGAAGGCGTGCCCGCCAACGAGTCCCCGCCGCCCAGCGGCGAAGGCGTGCCCACCAGCGTGCCGATTCGTGCGTCGATGCGGGCCGCCGCGTCCTGCCAGTGCGCCGCCGCCGCGTCCCAGCGTTCCGTCGCCTCGCGCATACCGTCCACCGCGTCGCCGGTGCGGTCCGTGCTCGCCACCAGGGCCTGCGAGGCGCGGTCCGTGGCCGCCGCCACCGACTCGGACTTCGTGACCAGTGACTGCTGGGCGGCGACCAGGGACCTCAGGGACGCCTCGACCGTGTCGCCCGCCGCCTTGACGCGGTCGGCGATACCCCGGGCCGCGTCCGCGTTGGCCGCGCCCGCCTTGTCCGCCGCCGTGCGGCCGTCCCGCAGGGTCTGCTCGATGTGGTTCGCCGCGACGCCCAGCTTCGGCACTTCGAGGGTGAGCGAGTCCGCCGCGGCCTTCAGCGCGTCGATGGACCTGCTCACCGCGCTCGTCGTGCCGGTGAGCGCCTTGTGGCTGGTCGCCGCCTTCGCCGCCAACTGCTCCATCTGCGTGGCGGCCTTGGTCAGTTCGGAGGTGAACTGCTTCGGCGACGCGCTCCGGTAGGGGGCGATCAGCATCTGCGTACGTGTGAGGACGGAGGCGAGATCGGCGAGCAGCCGATCGCGTTCGCGCTGCTGCTCCGCCTCCTCCTGTTCTGTACGCGCCCGCACCCGCGCGTGCCAGACCGACAGGCCCACGAGCAGCGCGATCAGGAGCACGGCCATCAGGGCCACGTTCTCGAACCTGCCCAGCGCCGACAGGTGCCCGCCGAATCCGGACTGCCAGAGTTGGAGGAAGGGCCGCGTGGATTCCTCCCGGTCCACCTCGCTCAGCTCCCCGTACGCCCGCACCGCCTCGCGCAGCCCGAACCACGTCACCAGGAGCGGGATGAAGACGAGCACGCCGAGCGCGGCTTCGAGGAGCCCGTCGCGCCGGCCGGACCCCGCGGGTTCGGTGACCACGCTCTCGGGGCGTACGTAGGCGTCCACGAGGTCCAGCTCCGCCCATCTGTCCAGCTGGTGCGGGGGCTTCAAGTCTTTTGCCAGGACGCCAAGTTCGGCGGATCTGGGTGTGAGTGACGGATGGTCTGCCAGACGCTGCAACTCGTCGACGAGCTTCTGCCGGTCCAGCAGTTCTGCGGGCGTCAAACGCTTCCCCCTGTTCTCGGGCCCCGCCGACTGCGCCCGTCGCGGTTCAACCGCCGCAACAGGGCCTCGGCATCGGCGTGTTCAGGATTCCATGTCAGGCACTTGCCGAGGGCCTCGATCGCCTCGTCCCGCCCCCCGCGCCGCTGCAGTTCGACCGCGTGCCGGTAGGTGCGCTCGGCGAGCAGCCCGCGCACCCGTTCATTGGTCGGGTCGTGGCTGTACGCGCATCTCAACCACCGCTCGGCGTCCGCGAAATGGCCGGGTGACGTGTCGGCCATCGCGGCCGCGCAGTGCACGTCGATCATCGCGTCGAGCACATCGGCGCCGGCGGGCCTGGTGGCCGCCCCCATCCAGGCGGCGTGCGAGGCCTGCACGGCATCGTCGTACCGGCCGAGCTCCAACAAGGTGTCGGCGCGGGCGAGTTGACGCATCGAGATCCGGTCGGCAGGGGGTGGAGTCGGCTCCGCGGACGGAGCGGGCAGTGTTTCCGACGCGGGTTCGAGGGGTGCCGCGACCGCCTCGGGGGCGACGGCGTACGGCACCACAGGCGTGAGCTCCGACAGGAGCGCCTCCGCCTCCGTGACGATCTCCCGCAGCAGCGCCACCGCCTCGTCGGGCCGCCCCTGCCGCACGAGCAGCCGCGCCCGCGCCACGTCGAGGCGCGGCGAGGACCGCTCCGCCCCCGCGTCGCCGACCAGCGTGGCGGTCAGCGCCGGTGCGTCGGCGAGGGTGTCGTCGGCCGGGTCCGCCGGCTGCAGCGGCCCCTCCTCAAGGACCGCGGACCCGGCGGCCGCCGCGCCTCCCGCGAGCCGCACCGCGTGCTTCAGCGCCCCCAGGGCGAGCAGGTCGGGCGGCGCCTGCACCCGCCTGCGGCCGAGCGCCGCGACCCCCGTGGCGACCTGCTCCATCAGGGTGCCGCCGCCGGTCAGGAGCACCGTGTCGACGTCCGACGACGTCATCCCCGACTGGTCGAGGAGCGTCATCGCACGGTCGAGCGTCCTGCGCACATGCCGGTCGAGGAACGCGTCGAGATGCGGCCGGGTGACCCGCACCTCAAGGGGCGGACCGCCGCCGACGTCCAGGGACAGCTCGGCGGCTCCCGGACTCCCCGGCACGCTCAGCGCCTCCCGGGCCTCCTGCGCCCGCGCCCGAAGACCGAACCACACCTCCGCGTCGAGATCCGCCACCGAGCCAGGACCCCGGTGCCTGCGCAGCAGCCGTACGGCGGCACCGAGCATCTCCCCGTCGAAGGCCCGCCCGCCCGACGTCGCCGCACCCTCGTGCCCGAGCGCGCGGTAGTGCCCCCGCACGCCACGCACCAGGCCCAGTTCGAACCCCTCGTACCCCATCCCGTAGACGAGGAAGGTGCCGCTGTCCCGCTCCGACGTGTGCCCGATGACCGCGGCCATCGCGTCACTGACCAGCCGCGCGGGGGCGAGCCCCGCCGCCTGCGCCGCGTCCCGCAGCGCCGACCGCTGCGCCGACTGGTAGGACGCGGGCACACTGATCACGGTCTGCCCGACGGCCTGGGACGTCTCCTCCTGCACCCGCTCACGCAGCAGCCGCAGCATCCGGAACACCAGCTCGTTCGGCCGCGTCGACGTACCCGGGTCCGGCCCGCGGCGCCGGCCGCCGACCCGGCTCTTGAGGCTGGGGAAGGCGACGGGCAGCACCCCCGTCACGGCGGGCTCGCACAGCAGCCACGGCCATCCTGCGGTGGGCGCGTCCAGCCGTCGCGGCGGCTCACCGGGCGGCGCGAACAGCGCGCGCAGGCCCGTGGCGCCGAAGTCGATCCCCAGGTGCACCGGGTCCTGCCGCTGTCCTGACGTCATCCGTCGACCGTGTCTTCCCCGACCTGGAGGATGCCGCCGTAGTCGGGCCGGTCGGGCAGCGACTGCACCCGGCGCTCCGCCTGCGCGACCGCCACCAGACTCCGCAGATTGCGGGCCTGCTGCGCGGTCTGTACGCGATTGCCCTGCCGGTGGGCCTGCTTGACGATGTCGACCGCCTCGTTGATCTGCCGGACCGTGTCCCGCGGCGCCCCCTCCGACGCCAGCTCGGCCTGCCGGAACTGGCTGGCGAGACCGCACTGGTGGAACACGTCGTCGAGCAGCAGCTCCGTGAGCCGCTTGTACTCGCCGCTGTCGCCCATCGCCGCCGCCTGCTGGGCCTGCTCGATGTCCCGGCGCACCTTCATCGCCTGCACGGGTTCGATATAGGTGCCGTACCGCTTGAGGAAGTGGTCGGCCTCCCGCTCCGCGTACCCCAGTTCCTCGCGCAGCACATGACTGTCGACCTCCGCGCCCGTCTCGGGCGGCGGCGTCAGCGGCCGCTCCCGGTTCGGGGTCGCCTCCAGAGTCATGTCCGTGCCGCGCACACTGATGCGTACGGTGATGATGCGGTCGGAGGAGTAGTTGAACGACACGTCCACATGCCGGTTGACCTCGATCTCCTGCGGCAGATCGAACTCCACCACGCCCTGTTCGTAGTTCTCGCTCGCCACCTTGCTGTCGCCCTCGTAGACCGGGACGCGGATGCGGCGGCTGTCGGTCGCGTGGAAGGTCCGCTGCCGTGGCTCCGGCAGCGGATACGGCGAACCGGCCGGGATGATCTCCACGAACACATCGCGCTGGGAGCCCTTGACGGCGGCGATCCCCATCGCCATCGGCGTCGACTCGTAAAGACCCGTCGAACCGACCGGGCGCGCGTTGACCAGGCTCTGGGCACAGTCCTCACAGGCCTGCGCGGAGTCGTCGTTGACCTTCGCGCACTCCGGATCGGGGCACTCCACGCCGTCGAGCGTCTCGGCGAGCACGCCCGCGCCGAGTGCGACGCACTCCATTGGGCCGATGTTCCTGCGGACCTTGTCCTTGCCGAAGTACGCCTCGACCGCCTCGTACACCGGACGGGTGAGCGTGCCGCCGCCCACCAGGAGCACGTCGGAGATGTCCGTGGTGGCCAGTTCGTAGCGGCCGAGGGTCTGGGTCACCAGGTCCATCGTCTGCGACACCAGCGGCGCGATCATCGCGTTGAACTCGGCCCGGGTGAGCGCCATTTCGACGTCGAGCACGCCCTTCTCGCTGCGGTAGGCCGCCGGGATCACGATGTACGTCTCGTCCTGGTCGTTCAGTTCCCGCTTGGCGCGCTCGGCCGCCTTCTTCGCCTGGAAGAGGAACGCCTTGTCGCCCGACGGGTCCACATGGTGCTCATCGCGCATCCAGGCGATGATCCGGTCGACGACGGCGAGATCGAAGTCGTCACCACCGAGCCAGATGTCGCCGGCCGAACGCAGCACCTGGAACTGGCTGTTGCCATCCCGGTCCTTGACCGCGTTCAGGACCGAGATGTCGAAGGTGCCGCCGCCCAGGTCGTAGACCAGGACCCGGCTGCGCTCGCCGTCCGGCTTGTTCAGGCCGAAGGCGACCGCCGCGGCCGTCGGCTCGTCCACGATCTTCTTCACCACCAGGCCCGCCCGCTCGGCCGCCTCACGCGTAGCGGCCCGCTGCGCGTCGCGGAAGTACGCGGGCACGGTGATCACGGCGTGCGTCACCTGCTCGCCGAGGGTCCGCGTCGCGTCCTGGACGAGCTTCTCCAGGATCATCCGGGAGATCTCGGCAGGGGTCAGGGTCTCCTCGCCGAGCACCACATGGGCCCGCGGGTCGTCGTCGGGCCCCGCCACGATCTCGTAGTTGAGGCGCCCGCGCGCCTCGGCCACCGAGGTGTCCGTGAAGTGCCGTCCCATCAGGCGCTTCACCGACACCACGGTGTCCTTGGGCTGCCTGATCGCCCAGTTCAGCGCGTCCTCGCCGACGAGCGCCTTGTGCGGCCTGCCCTGCCGGGCCAGACCCACCACGGACGGGGTGAGCCGCTCGCCCTTGCTGTTGGTGAGCACCACGATGTCCGCGCTGTGCGGATCGTGGGCGGCGACCGCGCTGTTCGTGGTGCCGAGGTCGATGCCGATGGCCTTCATGTACGCTCCGTCTCCTGCTCGGCGTCGCCGGTCACGGCGACAACTACCCGGGCGGCACGCAGCAGTTGCCCCCGGTACCGGTACCCGCGCTGCACGATCTCCAGGACCTCGTCGTCGGCCGCCCCGGGTGCGGCGCGGACCTCGGCCACATGGTGTGTCGCAGGCTCGGCCCGCTCGCCGATCCGCCCGACCGGCTCGACCCCCTGACCGGCCATGACCGTCTCGACCTGGCGGGCCATCAGCTCCAGACTCCTGCGGTACGACTCCGGGTCGGCGGCCGCCGCCCCTGCGAGCAGCCGGTCGAAGGAGTCCAGGGTGTCGGCGAGCACGAGGAGCAGCTGCTCGGTCAGCGCCCGGTGGGCGGCGTCGCGCGCGGCGATGGCCAGGGAGTTCTCGTAGGCGAGACGGGCGGCGGTCGCCGCGGGGGCCGGGTCCTGCGTGCTCATCGAAGGCGGCTCCTTGGTTCTCTCGGTTCTCTCGGATCTCTCGGGGGGGCGTACGGCTCAGATGTCGAAGGTGATGAGGTCGTCGAGGAGGCGGGTGGTCTCCTCAGCCGCCGGTATGGCCTCGGCCAACTCCACGTCGTACAGGAGGAGTTCGGCCAGCATCCTGCGGCGTACGCTCCTCAGGTCGTCCCACGCCTGCTGGGTGACCGGTGTCATCAGGCGTCGGGCCAGCAGCTCGAAGGAGATGTCCTGGAGGTCGGCGTGGGTCGTCCACGGGGTGACGCCGACCTCGGCGAGCGCGTCGTAGGGGAACGGGCCGCCGTCCCAGTGCGTCTCCGGATCCTTGATCACGGCTCGTCACTCTCCTCACCCTCGCTCCTGGCGGTCAGTTCGTCGAACCAGCGCTGCACCGTGTCGAGCAGCGCCCGCCGGATGCGGCTGTTCATCGGGTCGGCGCGGGTGGCGCGCATCAGGTGGTGCAGGGCGCGGCGGATGTCGCCACGGGCCAGCGAATCCTCCGCCCGGTCCGTCAACACACCGGCCCAGACGCCGAGTTCACTCTCGTCCGGTGCTGTCTCCTCGCTGTCGCTGAGCATCAGCTCGCGCAGTCCCTCGACACCGAGGTCCTGGGCGAGGAGCCGCTCCAGCTCGTCGATGGCCTCGCCGAGCGTCTCCCGGTAGCCGTGCGTCAGGGCCTGCCCGAGGCCCACGTCCAGGAGCCCCAGGGCCTCGTGGAGGATCTTCAGGCGGCCAGGGATGGTGGTGGTGTTCGCGTCGAGGGTGAAGACCAGGGCGCGGGCCAGGTTGTCGCGGGCGTGGCCGGAGGCCGGGTTGAGCTGCAGGGCGCGCCGCAGGTCGGTCTCCGCGCCGTAGGGGTCGGAGCGCATGCCGTACTTGGTCCGGGTGTAGCCGCGCCAGACACCGCGCATGGACAGCAACGCCGAGAGCCGCGCGTTCAGTTGGTCCACCAGGTCACGGTCGAGCGGATGCAGGGCCGCCGGCACCCGCTCGACCAGCTTGACGGCCTCGTCCAGGCATTCGCCGCGCTGCGCGCCGCCCGTGTCGACCAGCGCCTCGACCCGGCCGAGCACCGTGCCGACGACCGCCTTCTTGGCGCGGGCCTGCATACCGGCCCGCCGCGCCACGAGCACCAGCTCGTCCCACTCCTCAAGGGCGCGGTCGAGTCCTCCCTCGCCGTCCGTCAGGGCGGTACGGGCGAGGGAGAGGCGCACCCGCACCGCGAGTTCGACGCCGTCCTGGAGGAACCTGGTGTGCCGCTCCGGCAGTTGGACGTATGCCGGATTGCGACGCAGTACGTCCTGGCAGTGGCCGCACGCCTCGATGTGCGTGTCCGGAGCGGGCGCCGACGCCGGACCCGCGCAGTCGTCGGGCAGCGTGGTGAGGGTGGCGAAGGCGGGCAGGGCGCGCAACGCGCTGTCGAACTTGTGCACCTCGCAGAGGACGAAGCCGTGCGCCAACTCCGAGAAGGCCCACCGGAGTTGGCGAACCGTGTACTCGCCGGGGTCCTTGCCGTCCTGCGCCGCCGCGTCCAGGGCGGCGGCGAGCGCGCCGAGGGGGGCCTCCAGGCGCAGCAGGCGCAGATAGCGGGGCCCGCAGGCGAGCGGTGCGGTGCCCGCGCCCGGCACGTTCAGGAGGCCGCCCATGTCCTTCAGGACGCGGGCCGCGCCCAGCTCGGCCTCCAGGAGGGCGGCCAACTCCTCGTAGGCGGCGGCCTGTTCGGGGCGCTCCTGCTCGGTGTGGCGCTGCTCGTGCGCGGACAGCTGCCCGAAGAGGTGCTGGCTGAGCTCAAGGCGCAGCTGGGCCATGTCCTCGCCCGGCAGGGCCCGGCCGTAACAGGCGGCGCGCTCGGCACGCCAGCCGTCCCAGTACTCGTCGTCGCTCAGCAGCGCGGCCCAGTAGGCGAGCGCCGACTCCCAGACCCCCACGGCGTGTTCCCACGCCCCGCTCTGCTCCAGCTCCTGCGCCTGCCAGAGCCGGGCGACGGCAAGGCCGTGGACGACGGCCATGTCACCGGGTGCGTCCCGCAGCCGCCGCTCCCACTCGGCGGCCGCGGCCTCCCGGTCCCTGGCGAGCAGGAGCAGCAGCGGTGCGTCCTCGGGGAACCGCTCGCACAGATCGCCGAGCAGGCCCGGCTGCCCGTCGTCCGGCGAGAGCCCAGCCATCGCGTCGCGCAGCGCGGCGGGGGAGTGCCACCGATACAGCAGCGCGTCCAGCTGGAGCCGCCGCCCCGGAAGCCGCAGCCGGTCCCAGGCGACCCGCTCGGACCAGGTCATGCCGCCGCGTTCCAGGAGCGTGTACGAGGCGTCGCTGACGGCGTCCATGGAGGAGGCGGGGTCGACGCCGGCGTCCCGCAGCGCGAAGTACGGATACGTGGGGTCGCTCGACGCGAACGGGTCGGCGACCAGCGGGGCACGGGTGAGCCCGTCGGCCCAGGGCAGCAGTTCGAGCAGCCGCCGCAGCCTGCGGCACCGCACGTCCGCCCGCTCGAGACCCCCGCCCGCCCGTTCGTACGCGGCGACGGCGTCACTCCACCGCCCGTCGGCCTCCAGCAACCGCCCTTGCACATAGGCGAGTCGGGCCCCCGCATCTCCGTGCCCCGCACACGCGCGGAACGCGTCGGCGGCCTGCTGCCACTCCTGGTGGGAGGCGGCGATGCGGCCCCGTGCGTACGCACCGAGCGAGGCCGCGTCCCGATGCTCACCGAGCGCGTCTGCCTCCTCCCGGACTCTTGGCCAGTCCCCCTCGGCCTCGGCGAGCCGCACCAGGGCGTACCGCTTGCGCGAGCCGACATCGGCGAACTCCCCGGGCCCCGCCTCTACCACGGCGAACGCGTCCACGACCCCCTGCCACTGCGCAGCACCCACGGCCCCCCGCTCGGCGATCCGAGCCTCGACGTAACCACGCCGGACGACGACATCGGCCCAGCTATCGGGCAGTGCCCGGTAGACGGCAAGGGCATCGCCCCAGAAACCGCCGAGCTCGTGGGTGCGGGCGAGGGCGTAACGGTGGAGGTGGTGGGGTTCCTGATCGGGGTCGGGGTCGGGGTCTTGGCCGGGGGAGGGGTTGGCGCCTTCGTCGAGGGCCGGGGTATGAGAGGGGCTGGGGTCTTGGCCGGGGGCCGGGTCCTGAGCGAGGTCGGGGTCTGGACTGGGGTCTCGACCGGGGTCGAGTTGCTGCGGGAACGCCCGTGCGTAGATCTCGCAGGCCCCTGCCCAGTCGCCCGCCGCCTCCGCGAGGCGCCCCTCCGCCTTGCGCCGCAGTTGGCCCACCGCGCCGTCGCGGCCCGTGTCGGGCACCTCGGCCAGCAGGCTCAGTACGGCGGACCAGTCGTCGCGCAGATCGGCGGCCACGCGTGCGCGTGCGTAGCGGCGGCGGTCGCGGACCTCGCCGTGCGCGTAGGTGTCGGGCAGCCGCCCGAAGCCGTCGATCACGCCGGACCACTCGGAGCGGGCATCGGCGGCACGACCGCGGCTGTAGAGGAGGCGGTTGGGTACGTCGAGGAGGTCCGAGGACAGTTCACTGAAGCAGCCCAGGGCTTCCTGCCAACGCTCTCCGTCCTGGTGGAGGCGCCCGAGGGCGTAGATCCGCAACTCCGCGGCGTCGTCGTATCCGCATCCGGTCACGCCCGACCCCGCGTCCGCGCCCGCGCCCGGTCCACCCTCGGGTTCTGCGTCCGCGCCCGATCCTGCGTGCGATCCCGCGTCCGCGCCCGATCCGGCACCCGGCCCTGCCTCCGGTCCCGCGTCTGCGTCCGGCCCGGCGTCCCGTCTTGCCTCCGTGTCCGCGCTGGGTCCTGTGTCCGCGCCCGATCCCGCGCCCGATCCGGCACCCGTGGCTGCGTCGGGTCCCGTGTCCGCGCCCGGTCCGGCGTCGGGTCCGGCGCCAGGTTCTGTGTCTGGTCCCGCGTCCGTGTCCGGTCCGGCGCCCGGTTCTGTCTCCGGTCCTGCGTCCGTTTCCGGCCGGGCGTCCCGTCTTGCCTCCGTGTCCGCGCCGGGTGCTGCGTTCGCACCCGATCCCGAGCCCGATCCGGCACCCGTGGCTGCGTCCGGTCCCGTGTCAGTGCCCGGTCCGGCGTCGGGTCCGGCGCCAGGTTCTGTGTCTGGTCCCGCGTCCGTGCCCGGTCCGGCGCCCGGCCCTGCCTCCGTGTCCGCGCTGGGTCCTGTGTCCGCACCCGATCCCGAGCCCGATCCGGTACCCGGCGCTGCGTCCCGTCCCGTGTCCGCGCCCGGTCCCGCGCCCGGCCCTACGCCGCGTCCCGCGCCCGGCCCCGCCTCCGTAGCGCACCCCGCGAACGCCTCCGCCGCCAGTGCCCAGTCGCCGTCGGCGGCCGCCACCCGGCCCTGGACGTAGCGCTTGCGTGAGCGTACGTCGCGGAAGGCGGGCGGCAGAAGGTCGAGGGCCGTGAGGGCGTTGGGCCAGTGGCCGGCGGATGCTGCGTCCAGTGCGCTCTGGTACATCCGATTCCGCAGCTCGCTCAGCCACGGCTCCGCGTCATGGCCTTGGGCGGCCGCGGCTTCCAGGTCGGTCAGGGCCTCCGCCCACGCGCCGTCCTCCGCCGAGCGCCTGCCTCGCGCGTACGACAGCCGTACGCCGCTGTCCCGGAATCCATTGGCGCCGGTGAACTCCCCGACGGCGGCGCCCCAGTCTCCGGCGTCCTCCGCGGCGCGTGCCGACGCGTAGGCCAGCCAGGAGTGGAGGTCGGGGGCGGGGGAGGGGGAGGGGGAGGCTCCGGATTTCGGCGGGGTTCGGTTCGTCGCCTCCTTGAACAGTTCCCTTGCCGCGTCCCACTCCTCCGCGTTCGCCGCCTCCCTGCCGTTCACGTACGCCGCCCTCGCTGCGGCGTCGTCGAGCCCCGCGCACGCCTCGTACGCGGACCCGGCCGCGGCCCAGTCCTCGGCGTCCTGCGCCGCCCTGCCGTTCACGTACGCCGCGTGCGCCGCGGCGCCCTGGTGGCCGGGGCGCCGGGCGAGTACATCGGCGTACGCGGCGGCGGCGTCCGCCCAGGCACCGTGGCGTGCGGCCTGTTCGGCGGTCTCCATCGCGCGGGCCACGTGGAGTTCGTCGCGTGCCGCGGCCAGGCGGTCGGCCGTGTCCCGGATGCCTGTGGGGTGGGCGGTGAGGAGTTCCTCGTAACGGGCTATCGCCTTCGCCCAGTCGCCGGTGGCCTCTGCGGCGCGGGCCCGCTCGGCCAGGGTGGTGAGGTGTCGCAGTCGTTCGACCTCCGCGGCGACGCACGCGGCCGGCGCTGCGGGGAGCGCGTCACGCAGGGCGGCGAACTGCTCGGCGGCCGCGTCGGGATCCAGGTCCGCGGCGAGCAGCCCGCACAGTTTGTCGAGGTCCTCCCAGGCGAGTTCGAACGTGGCCTCGGCGCGCAGCAGCCGCTGCTCGTCCTCGAACTGGCGGGTCTCCGCGCGCAGTATCCGCTGCACCTGCGCCCACTGCCCCAGGTCGCGCTGGAAACGCGCCGCGCCGATGAGCACCGTCGAGTCGACGTGCCCGAAGGGGTTCTGGAACGCCCGCAGCGCGTCGGCGCCCTCCCGCAGCGGATCGGCGACGGCGCCACCGTCGTCCCGTACCTCCCGCGCCTTGAACAACCAGCCCTGCCTGCAGTTCTCGTGCAGGAACAGCGCGGGCGTCGCCCATTCCACCGCCGTGTGCCCCGGCAGATGCGAGATGCGGCGGCGCGCGGCGCCCATGGCCTCGTCGATGGTCCGGTTCGCCGCGAGTCCCTTGAACAGCTCGGGGCCGAACTGCCCCGCCGACAGGTCACTGACCCGCCCCCGCATCGCCACCACGGCGGGCACACCGCCGCCGATCAGCGCCTGGGCAAGACCGGAGAACGGCTCGGTGAGCGAACTGTCCGCGCCGGAACAGAGGTTGAGGGCGACCAGGCGAAGCCCCGGCGCCTTCAGCAGAATCCCGCTGAGCAGATCCGCGGGCACCTGGTCGACGCCGCCGCCCTCGGTCTCCAGCGCCACCATGCCCTTACCGAGTTCCTGGTCGTACGTCCCGTGTGCGATCAGGAGGACCGCGGTCGGCAGATCGGACTCGGCGCCGAGCGCGGCCTCCAGGCTCTTGCGGGTCGTCCGCTCCAACACCGTGGTCTGTACGGCGACTTCCGGCAGTTCCTGGCGGAGCGCGGCGACCTCCGCGTCGGCACGCAGCGGGGCGAGTCCGGGGTCGACGGGCGAGGCGCAGGCCACCAGGAGGCGGATCAGGCTCGGTTCGTCCGCCGCGTCGGGGAGGCGTCGGCCCAGCGGGCCCCCGGGAAGTGAACGCACCAGCGAATAGCTGTGGTTGAGGGCGAGCGACTGCTGCGGCATCCCCGGCGGGGCGCACAGCGACTCCAGAGGCAGATCGCGCAGCTCCTGAGGCAGGTCGAAGCGGATCCGCAGCCCGCGCGCGGGACGCATCCGCTGGGCGTGATCGAGGGCGAGGTCGACGCAGGCGCCGACGCCTTGCGGTCTTTCGCCTCCGCGTGCGTCGGCGGAGGGCGAGCACCCCGCCGCGGCGGCGGATTGCGTGCCCTCCCCGAACAGCAGCCGGAACACCCCGCGTCCCAGGCCGCGCAGTTGGTTCACGGTGTGCTCGTCGCCCAGGGGAGCGAGTCCGAGCTCGGTCGCGATCAACTGGTCCCACTCGTCGCGGAAGGCCGCGGGTTCGCCGTTTACCGCGATCACCTCGGCCGCGGACGCCGGGCCGTTGGCGGTGATCAGGTAGCGGGACGTGCCGATGGGGCGGACACGGATGCGGAGTTCCTCGTAGGCGAGCATCGGCGCGCCGTCACCTCCCGCTCTCGTGCGGGACCGCCGTGACGTGACCGAGGTCGGCCACCGCGGCTTCGTGCTGCTCGGTCAGCTCCGGATCACCGGGGAAGTGGACGAGCGCGGCGGTCAGCTGCTCCATGGCCTCCTGCAGGGTCGCGCGGGCCCCGGATGCGCTCCCCGAGTGCCAGCGGCGTGCGGCGAGTCCGCGCAGTACGACGCCGAGACTGACCTGGGCCCGCAGCAGATGCGGATTGAACGCGACGGAACGCCGCAGGTCGGCCGCGGGCCCGTCGAGCAGGGTGCCGTCCCGATTGGCCGCGGCGATACCACGGTCGGCAAGCAGCCGGGCCAACTGCCCTTCAATGCGGCCGCGTTCATTGGCCCCGATGATCACGCGCACCGCTTCGAGCGTGGCCACGGCGCGCGTCAGATCGCCCGCGCGATGCGCCGCCCGCGCGGCGCTCAGCGCCAGGTCGACGACGGTTCGGTGGGTCTCCTGGTAGCGGTCGAGCTCTCTGCTGTGCACGAGGGCGCGGCGCCAGGACGCAGTGGCTGCCCCGAAGTCGGGCCGCCCCGCGGTGAGTTCACCACTACCCAGCTGGATCCGCGCCCGCAGCGCGAGCCCGCGCGCGTCAAGGGCGAGCCGGCGGTGCTTGTCGGGGTACCCGGCATAGGCGGGGTTCAGCTCATCGAACCGGCCACACCCCGGCTCACACACAGCGGCGCCCACACCACTGCCCCGCTGCCGCTGCCGCTGCCGCTGCCGCTCCCGACAGCCGGGACAGCGAAGCTCGGCGAGCGCGCCAAGAGCTTCGGCGGGCTGCTCCTGCTTCAACAGAAGCTGGGCAAGCCCGAGTTCGGAGAAGGCGTAGGTGAGGGAGGCGCCGGTGCGCGGGGGAGGCGCGGTGCGGCCATCCTGGGCGGCCGGGTCTGTCCCGCCGCTCTCGCCGTCTGCCGCGTACGCGCGTGACTGGTGGGTGGGGCCGGTCGCGGTGGTCATACGAGTCCCGCCGCCTCGCTCAGTATCCGTGGCAGTCGCGCCTGTGCCACCGGCGTCACCCCATGTGGCAGTCGTGCCTGTGCTACCGGTGTCACCCCATGTGGCAGTCGTGTCTGTCCCGCAGGCCTCGCTCCCATCGGCGGCCAAGTCCGTCCCGCCGCTCTCGCCCCTCACCGCGAACGCCCCGAACTCCGCGACCATGCGCAGTTCCGCGATGCGTAACGGGCCGCAGGCCAGCGGGTCGCCGTGCCCGGTGGGGAAGCCGCCCGCCCTCGCGAGTACCCTCGCGGCGTCCACCTCCCGGCGGAGCAGCGCCCCAGGCGAGACCCGGCCCTCCGCGTCGTCGGGCATGCGTCCCTCAAGGAGGTCCCGCAGGTCGGCCCGGAGCTCCGTGACGAGCGCCGTCTCGATCGGTACGCCGTACCTCGCCTCGGCGCAGGCGCGCCGGTGCGCCCAGAAGGCGTCGTCGTACAGGAGTGCACCCCAGGCGGCCACGGCACGCTCCCAGCGTCGTGTGGCCAACTCACCCTGCCCCGTGGGTGAGTTGAGGAGTGCGATGGCGAGCGTGTGGGTGATGCGGTGGTCGGCGGGGTTCTGCCGGGTCGCCTCCTCCAGCAGTTCGACGGCCGCCTCGCGCTGTCCGCCGAGCACCAGCGCGACGGCGTACCGCGGCACGGACCCGCTGTCCACCTCGACCCGGCCCTGCGGCCGCCGGGAGGCGGCAGGCAGGTCGGCGGCCCGGCGGCGCTGTGTCCCCGCGGGCCCGCCCGGCTCAGGGGGGTCCTCGGCGGCGCCCGCAGCCTCCGCCTGCCCCGCCCCGCGCGGCGGCAGCGCCACCCCCTGAGCCGTCGCGCCCGCCAGCGCGGCCATAACCCGGCGTGCCTCGGCGTCGAGTGAGGCGTCCTGTGAGGCGGCGGTTCGCAGGTCCTTGAGTGCTTCGTCGTGACGGCCCAACCGCACGCGTACGTAAGCGCGTTGGACGAGCGAGCGGTGATGGGGCGGCACGCGGCCGAGTGCCGAGGTGAAGTGTGTGTCCGCGGACTCGTACGCGGACCCGTGCGCCGCCGCGCAGCCCAGCCAGTGCAAGGGTCCCGCCTCGTCGGGGCGCAGTGCGTGAGCCCGCCGGAACTCCTCGGCGGCCTCTTCGGGGTCCTTCGCGGCCAGGCGGAGGCGGCCGATGCCGATGTGGGCCCGGGCCCTGATTCCTGCGGCGTCAGCCCCGTCCCCCGCCAGGGTCAGTGCCGCCCTGAACTCCCGCTCGGCCACAGCCCTGTCGCCCCGCTCCAGGGCGGACTCCCCGGCGGCGCACGCCTGTTCCGCGCGGCTCACTTCGACGTGCGGCTGGCCCACGGCGCTTCTCCCCGTTCCCGGCGGCGGGTCAGCCGGCCGCCTCGTCCAGCTCGGAGCGCCAGCGGCCCTGTTCCCGGTCGTAGTGCAGCGGCCCCTCGCTGAACCCCGTCAGATCGAGGCGGAGGAGTTCGTCGTATGCCTCACTTGGCAGGCCCGGCTCCAGGATCACCCGCAGGCCGGAGCCTCGGTCCTGGAGGACCAGCGGCCGGGGAGGAGCGGGATCGGCCTCGCCCGAGGACCGGCGTACGACATTCTTGAACGCCGCGTACGAGTCCTTGACCGCTTCCGCACCGAGCCCGCTGAGGAAGGCCTGCAGGGGGAGCGAGGCCAGCATGATCCAGGGGATGTCCGCCGCGCCCCGTTGGTCGACCGCGCGGCGCACCCGTGCCGTACGGACGCCCAGGCCCTCCAGGGCCGACACGAGCTCGTGCCGCAGATCGTCGGAGGCTTCCCGGTCCAGGAGCAGCTCCGCGGGCAGCGGCGCGTCGGTCATGTAGGCGATTCCTTCCCGGAGCTGGTCCAGGCCCCTCTCGGAGCCGAGTTCAGTCCCGCAGCCTAGAGGCGCCGGACGGGCTCGTGCGGGGAAACCTACGATTCCGCCGCCGCCCCGTCCACGGCCTTCCGCTCCAGCTCGGCGAGGCGCGAGCGTGCCGCCGCGCGGCCGTGCTCGGTGTCCTGCAGCGACACATGCAGCCGCTGGGCCCGTATCGCCTGGGTGTAGTCGCCGATGAGCGCCAACTCGACGCTGAGGAAGGTCAGTTGAGCCGCGTCGGGACCGGTGTCGTCCAGCTCGCGGATCAGATGGGAGCGGGCCGTCTCGATAAGACCGAGGTCGCGTGCGAGCTCCAGCCAGGTGGATTCCGGTTCGTCGTCGGGATCCACCCCGAAGTTGGAATCGTCGAACGAGCGAGCCCACGCGCGGACCTCGTCCGCCTCCTCGGGGAGCCCGGCGAGACCGCACCACGTGTCGTACGTCGTCTCGTGGACCTCCCGCAGCAGGGGCAGGTCCTCCGCGAGGCCGTAGAGGCCCACCAGGACGACCGCGAGCCGCAGTTCGTCGGACATCGACGCGCTCGCCTCGTGCTTCAGGAGGTGGCGCAGGAGGGCCCGGTCCGTGTTCCGCCGGTCGTACTGGGCGGCCCGCAGCGCCGCCACCCGGCGCGCGCGGCTCCCGGCCACCGCGTCCCAGGTCGCGCGGTCGCCGGTCCGCAGCAGGGCCAGGTCCGTGCGCCCCCTGGTGAGCACCTGCTCCCACAGGGGCGGGCGCGGGTGGGGGTCGAGGCGCCGGTACGCGAGATGCTCGACCGCGTTGAGCAGGAGGTGGTCCGGCTCGGTGCGCAGGAGCGCGGCGTGCAGGCGCGCGACGAGCTGCACGGGAGAGCGCTCCGGGAAACCGAGCGCGGCCCGCAGCTCGGCGCGGCGCGCGTCAAGGTCGGGCACGCAGTCCTCGCGGAAGTCACCCTCCGTGTCGGCGACTTCGGCCAGGATGCGCGCCTCGCCGTCGTCCGGCGAGAGCCTCACGTAGTCGTGCCAGCCGGGCAGGCCGACCAGGATCTCCAGGGCCTCGTCCACGCTGTCCCCGATGACCCCGGCGGAACCCTCGGAGTCGGCGTACAGCACGGCCCCGTCCGCGCACACGAAGTACGTGCCCCCGGAGTCGTCCCCCGCGATCGCCTCCAGCGGACCACCGGAGGCCAGGCGCACCTCTTCGACGTGGTCCGTCCGGGACAGGTCGAATGCGAAAGGGAACGCGGCCAGCTCGGCCAGACGCGGGTCCTGTCGCAGCAGACGCAGTGCACGTTCGGTCATGCTCCGAAAGTAACAGCGGCCACTGACAGCAGACCCACACCAGAGTTCTCATTCTTTGCTGCACACAATTCCCGAACGAGCGGGGCCTGCGTCACTCTTTCGGGGATCGTCGCGTGGCGTCACGCCGGGTAGGGCTGTGGCCGGAGGCGAGCCATGGAACAGACTGCGTTGCGTCCCAAGCCGATGCCCGGGCAGGAGTCCGGGAGCGGCCGTAGGTTCGGTATCGGAATCAAGCGGAGGCTCGGCAGTGCCGGCCGGAAGCCCGGCGCGGGCGGCAGTGGGCCCGGTGGAGGGCGGCGGCCGCATGCCGCCCGCAGGCGTGGCCGGCGGCTGCGGACTCTGCTCTTCGGGGTGTTCGTCTCGGCTGTCCTCGTGCTGTCGGGGGTGGGCCTCGGCACGGTCAGTGCCACCCTCATCGGCATGAGCAAGCTCGCCGAGATGCAGAAGTCGGCGGGTGCGCCCGGCGGAGGGCCGGGGGCTCCGGGTGGTCCTGCGGCGCCGGGGGCGTCCAAGCCCGGCGCTCCCGCGAAGCCCCTGGAGAAGGAGCCCGAGAAGGAGCCCGGCGAGGAGGCGGGCAAGGGGGAGGAGCCGGAGCAGGCCGTGTCGCGGCCCGCCATCGGCGTGGAAGCCGTGGACGCACCCGGCGGCCCCGGCGCGCTCCTTGTCGGCGTGCACAGCCCCGGGCCCGGCCACACCGCAGGTCTTGTACGCGGCGACGTACTCCTCGCCTTCGGCAAGACCCGCATCGGCTCCGCCAAGGGCCTAGCGGCCGCCGTGGCCGCCGCGGATCCGGGCAGGACCGTCACGCTGACCGTCCGCCACGAGAGCGGCGACCGGCAGTCCCTGTCGGTCACGCCCGGTTTCGTGACCTGATCGCGGCGGCGGGGAGCGGGTAATCGCCTCGCGGACGCGCGGCGGTGCGGGCAGGATCGGCATCAGGACCAACGCCGTACGCACGCAGCGAGCTGCCCTGGAGGAACCCGATGACCGGCAACCCCGGCACCCCCGCGCCCTTCACCGCCGACGACTACCGGGCCCGCATGGAGCGCGCCGCGGCCTCCGCGGCGGACGCGGGGCTCGCCGGGCTGCTCGTCGCGCCGGGCCCCGACCTCGTCTGGCTCACCGGCTATCAGCCGACCGCGGCCACCGAGCGGCTCACCGTCCTCGTGCTCGCCGCGGGCCAGGACCCGGTGCTCGTGGTGCCGACGCTCGAGGCCCCGGACGCCGAACGGGCGGCGGGCGCGAGCGCGCTCTCCCTGCGCGACTGGACCGACGGCAAGGATCCCTACGCCGTGACCGCGCCGCTCCTCGACGTGGACGGCCGCTTCGGGATCAGTGACAACGCCTGGGCGATGCACCTCATCGGCTTCCAGAAGGAGTTGCCCGGCACCTCCTACGCGTCCCTCACCGAAGCCCTCCCCATGCTCCGCGCGGTCAAGGACGCCGCGGAACTGGAGCGCCTCGCGGCTGCCGGTGCCGCCGCCGACGCGACGTACGAAGAAATCCAGAAGGTGCGCTTCGCCGGCCGCAAGGAGACCGACGTCGCGGCCGATCTCGCCGATCTGCTGCGGCGGTTCGGTCACTCCCAGGTCGACTTCACCGTCGTCGGCTCGGGACCGAACGGCGCCAATCCGCACCACGAGGCGGGCGATCGCGTCATCGAGCGCGGCGACATGGTCGTACTCGACTTCGGCGGCCTCATGCACGGCTACGGCTCGGACACCTCGCGCACGGTGCACGTCGGCGAGCCCGATGCCGAGGAGCAGCGTGTACACGACGTGGTGCGCGAGGCGCAGGCTGCGGGCTGCGCGGCGGTGCGGCCCGGGGCGGCCTGCCAGGACGTCGACCGGGCGGCCCGCGCGGTGATCACCGAGTTCGGCTACGGCGAGCACTTCATCCACCGCACCGGGCACGGCATCGGCGTCACCACCCATGAGCCGCCCTACATGATCGAGGGCGAGGAACTGCCGCTCGTGCCGGGCATGTGCTTCTCCGTGGAGCCCGGCATCTATCTGCCGGGCCGCTTCGGAGTGCGCATCGAGGACATCGTGACGGTGACTGAGGACGGCGGCCGACGGCTCAACGCCACCGCTCGCGAGCTGGCGATCGTCGACTGACCCGACTACCCGACCGACCCCCGCCGTCGGCCTCATGACGTCGGCTCATGGCGTCGCGACGACCGCGCACGACTCGGCGGGCAGCCGCAGCAGCCCGTCCGCGCCCGGCGCCGTGACCGGCTGCCACGCGGCGAGCACCCGCGCGCCCCGGCCTCCCACGGGGACGTCGGCCGCCTCCTTGCCGACGTTCACGGCGATCCGCAGATCGCCGCGCCGGACCGCGAACCACCGCGCCCGCTCGTCGTACGCGACCCGGACCGCCGCAAGATCGGGGTCGAGGAGGTCGACGCGGGAGCGCCGCAGGGCGATCAGTTGGCGGTGCCAGGCGAGCACGCGCGCGTGGGGATCGATCAGCGGCTCCGCCCAGTCGAGACAGGAGCGGTTCCGGGTGGCCGGGTCCTGGGGATCGGGGATCTCGGCCTCGTCCCAGCCGTGTTCCGCGAACTCCCGGCGTCTGCCCCGGCGCACGGCGTCCGCGAGTTCGGGGTCGGTGTGGTCGGTGAAGAACTGCCAGGGTGTCGCCGCGCCCCACTCCTCGCCCATGAACAGCATCGGCGTGAACGGCCCGGTGAGGGTGAGCGCGGCGGCGCAGGCGAGAAGACCGGGGGAGAGCGTCGAGGAGAGCCGGTCCCCTTGGGCGCGGTTGCCCACCTGGTCGTGGGTCTGCGTATAGCCGAGGAAGCGGTATCCGGGCGTGCGGACGCGGTCCACGGGGCGGCCGTGCCGGCGCCCACGGAACGTCGAGTACGTACCGTCGTGGAAGAAGCCACGGGTCAGCGTCTTGGCGAGCGCGGCGAAGGGCGCCTCTGCGAAGTCCGCGTAGTAGCCGTGCGATTCACCGGTGAGCGCCGCGTGCAGCGCGTGGTGGAAGTCGTCGTTCCACTGTGCGTGCAGGCCGAGGCCGCCCTCCGCGCGCGGGGTGACGGTCCGCGGGTCGCCCTGGTCCGACTCGGCGATCAGCGCGAGCGGTCTGCCGAGCTCGTCGGAGAGCTTGTCCACGGCGGCGGACAGTTCCTCCAGGAAGTGGCACGCGCGCGTGTCCCGCAGCGCGTGCACCGCGTCCAGGCGCAGACCGTCCAGACGGTAGTCGCGCAGCCAGGCGAGCGCGCTGCCGATCAGATACGCGCGGACCTCGTCCGAGCCGGGTGCGTCGAGGTTGACGGCGGCGCCCCACGGGGTCTGGTGGGTTTCCGTGAAGTACGGCCCGAACGCGGGCAGATGGTTGCCCGAAGGGCCGAGGTGGTTGTGCACCACGTCGAGCACGACACCGATGCCGTGCGCGTGCGCCGCGTCGACAAATCGTTTCAGTGCCTCGGGGCCGCCGTACGGCTCGTGCACGGCCCAGAGCGACACGCCCTCGTATCCCCAGCCGTGCCGCCCCGGGAACGGGCAGAGCGGCATCAACTCCACATGGCTGACGCCCAGTTCCGCGAGATGACCGAGCCGCCCGGCGGCCGAGTCGAGCGTGCCGTCCGGTGTGTACGTCCCCACGTGCAGCTCGTACAGGACGGCGTCCCGCACCCCGCGCCCCGCCCACGGCGCGCGCCACGCGTACCGCTCGTGGTCGACGACCGCGCTGAGCCCGTCGGGGCCGTCCGGCTGGCGCCGCGAGCGGGGATCGGGCAGGACGGGACCCCCGTCGAGCGAGAAGCCGTAGCGCGCCCCGTCCCGCGCCGCGACCTCCGCCGTCCACCACCCGGCGCGGCCGTCGGCGCGCTCCAGCGCGTGCGTGGCGTCGTCGCACTGCAGCGTGACCCGCTCGGCCTCCGGTGCCCACACCTCGAACTCCACTGACAGTTCCCCTCGTCCGTCTTCTCGTCCGTCTTCCTGCCCGTCGTACTGTCCCGTCCGTCAGTACGCCCGACCATCGTGCTTCAGAAGTGATCGGCCCGCGGTCGTTCCGCGTTTTCTGGACACCCCGGCCGACCTGCCCGACAATCACCAGGGTGACGTCGTCCTTGGAGATCCACACGTACCCCGCGCGGTTGACCGACGCCGAGCGCGACAGGGCGCTTGAGGTGCTCAGAGAAGGCGCTGCCCTCGGCAAGCTGTCGCACGAGACGTTCGTGCGGCGCATGGAGCTCGCGCTGGCCGCCCGGCAGCCCGACGAACTCGCGGCGCTCACCGCCGACCTGCGCACCGAGGGACGCTTCTCACGCATCGTGTTCGGCACCGTCGGCGCCGTATCCGGGTTCACCGTCCGGCTGCGCAGGGCCTGGCAGGCCGAGCGGCTGCCGAAGCTGCTGCTTCCGGTGCCGGGGAACCCGCATCCGCTGCGGATCGGTCGCGACCCGGCGAACGGCCTGCGGCTGAGCCACGAGACGGTGTCGCGGGTGCACGCCGAGCTGAGCCGGCAGGGCGGCACGTGGGTGCTGCGCGACCTCGGCTCGACCAATGGCACGTCCGTGAACGGCCGGAGGGTGATCGGCGCCGCCGTGGTGCAGGACGGCGATCAGGTGAGCTTCGGGACGATGGCGTTCCGGCTGGCCGTCTCCTGAAGCGTCGGCTGTTTCCTGAAGCAGGGGGGGCCGGGGCGGGTCAGTCGCTCCGCACGCGCGCGTGCCGCGCGGCAGCGACCGTCGTCCGTGACTGGTGCTCGACCTGGTGCTCGACCGGTACCCAACGGGCCTTGAACCGCTCGGCGAACGCGTCGCTCCAGTGCACGACGAGCCGTTCGAGCCGGGGAGCGGCCCGGTCGCCCGCCGCGTCCAGGACCCGCAGCGCCATCGCGGCCGCCCGCAGCGGCAATCGGCGCCCGAAGGCGTCGACGCTGCCGATGTACGCCATGGAGGTCCCCGCGGGCGGCAGCGTGTCCCAGTCGTCGGCGAGGCCGGGCACCAGGTCGAGCGCCCAGCGCGCCGCGCGCAGCAGCGGACCCTGCGCCCGCGGCAGTCGCGGCAGCGCATCGCCGAGAATCTCCTCGACGAGCCGGGCGTCGTGGCGCAGCCGCTGTGCCACGCCGCGCAGCGCCAGGACGGGGGCGGGATGGACCGCGAGGTCGTCCACGAGGTCGCTCGCCCACATCGGGACCTCGACGATCGCGGTCAGGCCGCCGTAGCGGTGCGCGTGATGCCAGGTGGTGTGCCGGGCGTCCTCGGGCAGGCTCGGATAGGCGGCCGCCGAGCCGGGGCCCGGCAGCACATGGACCCCCGGTCCCGACACCGGCCAGCCCGCGGCGTCCGAAGCCCCCGTCTCGACCGGGATGTGCAGCTCGGCCGCGGACTTGGCGAAGGGCTCGGCGAGCCCCGGGATATCCCTGGTCAGTTGCACCCAGCTGCCGCCCAGGTCGGTGCCGTGCAGGGAGACCTGCAAGTAGGGCCGCAGTTCGTCGATGACGCCGGTCAGGGCGCGGGTCTCGGGCGGCAGCCGGTCGGGCGGCAGCACGGAGGGCGACCACTCCGGCTGTTCCGGGCCCGCGGGCCGGAAGAAGTGCCGGTGGTAGTCGAGGAGGGTGCGCGGGGCGGGCGTGCGGTGCAGGGCCGCGCCGTCCGGATCGGCGCACAGGAGGAAGTGCCAGGAGGTGTCGGCGCGCAGGTCCTCGTCCCGCAGCGTCCACTCCGCGAGGTGCAGCAGCGTCGAACCGCCCGCCGGTTCGTTGGAGTGCGCGCCCGCGACGACCAGGACGGCGTGCGGGGAACGTCCGACGGACAGCAGGTACAGGGGCCGGCCCGCGCGCGAGGCGCCGACCTGGCGCAGGGTGCTCAACCCGGGGCGGTGTGCCGCCAACTCCCTTGCGGACAGCACCAGTTCGGTCACATTGGGATAGCGCTGCTCCGCCAGTTGACTCACCCCCGTCTTGTCCGCTGACGTATTGGGCAGTGCGCCACGGGGTCGGGCGGGTGTCAAGCGTCCGGCGCAGCGGTGTCACCGCGCCACGCCTGGCCTGCGTGCTCGCCTCACCCGAACGGTCGTACGGGAACTGCGTGCGGCGGCCCGTGGTGGTCCCCTGATACCCCAGGAAGCCCCTTGAAACCCCCACGCACGGCACCCGCCGCGCTGACCCAGAGGCGGTAGCCGGCGGTGCGTAGCCTTCCAGGCGTGAGCGGGATACCCCCGGCGTCGTCCCTGCCCGAATCTTGTGGCTCGGCCCCTCCTGGGCGCCGTCTGTCACCGGCTCCGCCGAGTTCGTCCTCAAACGCCGGACGGGCTGTTACTGCCTCGCCCAGTCTGTTGTCTCCCGGTTTCGAGCTTGATCCGTATCCGTTCTATCGCGTCCTCCGGGAGGACTTTCCGCTCGTTCGGGACGAGCTTTTCGGGGCCTGGCTGGTCAGTCGGTACGTGGATGTGCGGGCCGTGCTCGGGGACGTGGGGTTCGGTGCGCCGCCTCCGGAGAGAGGGCCCGGGCCCGTCGTGGGGCGGCGGGCCGTCGCGGCGGTCGATGCCGCCGTCGAGCGCACCGCCTACGTCCTGGCGCGGCGCATCGCGGGGCGCCGGGAGGTCGACCTCGTCGCCGAGTTCTGCGGGTGGCTGCCCGCCGCGGCCGCCGTCGCCGCGCTGGGGCTGCCCTACGAGGACGCCGCGCGCGTCCAGGAGTGGTGCCGCGCGGGCCTCACGGGGGTCGGCGACGCGGAGGGACACCCGGAGCTCGCGGGCCTGCTGCGCCCGCTCATCGCGCGGCGTCGGGCCCACCCCGGGGCGGACCTGCTGTCCGTGCTGTGCGACGCCCGGGTGGACGGGCGGCCGCTGTCCGACGAGACCGTCACACGCCTCGCCGGAACCCTCATCGGTGGCGGCGGCGAGGCCACCGCCCTCGCGCTCGCCTCGTTCCTCGCCAACCTCATCGACCACCCCGCACAGTTCGCGCTCGTCGGCGCCAGGCCCGAGCTGATACCGGGCGCCTGGACGGAGTCCCTGCGCCGTGATCCGCCCACGCCCGTGGTGCTGCGGCGCTCGACCGCGCCGATCGCCGTCGGCGGCACCACGCTCCCCGAGGGCGCCGTCGTGGCCTGCCTCGTCGGCGCCGCGGGCCGCGACCCGTACCGCTTCGCCGACCCCGACCGCTACGACATCTTCCGTGCGGAGCCGGAGAGCCTCGCGCTCGGCGGGGTCCCGTACCCGTGCCTCGGCACGACCCTGGCCGCCCTCACCGCCCAACGGGGCCTGCGGGCCCTGCTCGACGTCATGCCGGGCCTGCGCTGGGCGCCGGGCTTCAGGCCGATTCCTCAGGGGCTGACGACTCGGGCTCCCCGGATGCTTCTCGTACGTCCCGGTTGACCCGTTCCAGGAGCACCACCGGCAGCTCATCGAAAAGCTCCGCCACGCGCGCGTGCCCGGTGAACTCCCGCCCCGGAGTGAGCAGATCTGCCCACCGCCCCTCCGGAAGCACCAGTTCCGTCGAGCGCCAGCCGCCCGCGTCCGTGAGGCGCAGGGAGAGGCGCGTCACCGCCGTGACCACCTCTCCGGAGCGGGCGAAGGCGAAACAGTGCGTCGCGCCGGGGCCGCGCACCGACAGCGGCTCGTACGTCGCCGCGCCGCCGAACAGCTCGGGGCGCCGCCTGCGCAGCCGTAGCGAGGCCGCCGTCAGGGCCAGCTTCTCCTCCGAGAGGTCCCAGCGGTCACGGTGCTCCTCCAGGTGCTCCAGGACGTGCGGCTGGAACCGCACGGGCCGCCGGTTGTCCGGGTCCACCAGGGTGCGGCACTCACCCTCCGTGCCCTGGTACAGGTCGGGCACCCCCGGCATCGTCAGCTGGAGCAGCGTCGCCCCGAGGACGTTCGCCCGCACATGTGGCCGCAGCACGGCCGCGAACTCCGCCACCGTGTAGAGCGGCGGCCCGCACGGCCCCGCCTCCGCGAAGGCGGTCACGGCCTTCTCGTACGCCTCGTTCGGCTCGGTCCAGCTCGTGTGCAGGCCCGCCTCGCGCACATGCTTGAGCAGCGCCTGCTGCAGCCGCTCGTCGTAGGGGAAGCCGAACCCGACGGCCGTCTGCCAGGCAGCCCACGCCAGTTGGGGATCGGGGGCGCAGGTGCCACCCACCCGCGAGGTCTGCTCGGTGACCTCGACCAGGAGGTCGGCCCACCGCTGCGGGCACTGCGTGAGCACGGCGATCCCCGCCCGCACATCGGCGCTGCGCTTGGTGTCGTGCGTACTGAGCACCGTCCCCGTGTACGGCCAGTCGCGCTGCACGCGCGCGCAGTACGCGTGGAAGGCCTCCGGAGCCACCGCGGGCCGCTCGGGAGAGCCGCCCACCTCCGCGGACGACAGGAGCGGCGCGTGCCGGTAGAACGCGGTGTCCTCGACCGCCTTGGCCCGCAGCGCCGAAGCCGTCTGCGCGAACCGCGCCCGGAAGGCGTCGACTCCCGGACCCGACCCGATCCTGCCGAGCGCCAGGTCCCGTACGACATCGACTGCTTCGGCCTCCTCGCGCACGGTGAACGCCGCCTTGGCGTCGTCGGCGGCCGCCACCGTCAGGACCGAAGCCGGTTCGGCGCCTCCGGAGACGTACGGCCGGTAGACCGGAAGCCGGACGAGGAGCTCCTGGAGCGCGGTGCGCAGCGCCCACGGCGCGTGGTCGCGCAGCGCGGGGTGCGGGGCGCACAGCGCGGCCGCCTCGCGGGTGAGACGGTCGGTCTCGGCGGCCAGCTCATGGGTGATGACCTTGTACGCGGCCCGCCGCACCGTAGCCCCCCAGTCGCCGCCCCGGTCGGCGGGCGGCGCCGTGAACCGCCGGTACTGGCCGAGGAGTTCCCCGGCGCCCGCGGGGTCCGTGAACAGGCCGTCCAGGTGGCGCAGCGCGTCGTACCCGGTCGTGCCCGCGACGGGCCACGCGGCGGGAAGGCGTTCCCCGTCGGCGAGGATCTTCTCGACGACCGTCCAGCGCCCTCCGGTGGCCTCGTGCAGCCTCTGGAGGTACGCCCCCGGGTCCGCGAGGCCGTCGGGGTGGTCGATCCGCAGCCCCTCGACGACGCCCTCCCGCAGCAGTCCGAGCACTTTCCCGTGCGTCGCGTCGAACACCTCCGGGTCCTCGACGCGCACCCCGATGAGGTCCGAAATGGTGAAGAAGCGGCGGTAGTTGAGCTCCGTACGGGCAAGTCGCCACCAGCCGAGCCGGTACCACTGCGCGTCGAGCAGCTTCGGCAACGGCAGCTCCTCGGTGCCTTCCCGGAGCGGAAACGCGTGCTCCTGGTAGCGCAGGACGTCCCCGTCGACCCGCAGCCGCTCCAACTCGTCCCCGATGCCCCGCCCGAGGACCGGCAGGAGCACCCGTCCTCCGCCCGCCTCCCAGTCGATGTCGAACCAGCGTGCGCAGGGCGACGCAGGGCCTTCCCGGAGGGTCTCCCAGAGGGCGCGGTTGTGCCGCGGCACCGCCGCCATGTGGTTCGGCACGATGTCCACGACCAGGCCGATGCCGTGCGTCCGCGCGGTGCGCGAGAGCGCCCGCAGCCCCTCCTCGCCGCCCAGCTCGCCGCGCACGCGCGCGTGGTCCACGACGTCGTAGCCGTGCGTGGACCCCGGCACGGCTTCGAGCACTGGCGACAGATGCAGATGCGAGACACCGAGCGCGGCCAGATACGGCACGGCCGCCTCGGCGGCCGCGAACGGGAACTCCGGCTGGAGCTGCAGCCGGTAGGTGGCGGTGGGCGGCGGCGGAACCACGGGCACTGAGCGCTCTGGCGTCATGCGAACGTACGTACCCGCCCTGCGGGCTTTCGTGCCATCGACTCATGCGTTCGGCCGTCAGGTCGTCGCTAGCTTCGGACGATGGCTACAAAGGCACAGATCGCACGGGACGCAGAGCGCGCAGGGGACACGTCGGGCGGGCGAGGGCTTCTGGACGCCTACCGGGAAGTGATCGGGCACACCGGAGCGGCCCTTCCGGTGATCTCGTTCCTCGGCAGGCTCCCCGTGGCCATGATCCAGTTCGGCAGCGTCCTGCTGGTGACGGAGACCAGCGGATCGCTGGCCACCGGAGGCATCGTGGCGTGTGCGCTCGCCCTCGGCCAGGTGACCATGGGTCCGTTCGTCGGCCGCCTCGCGGACCGGCGCGGCCAGCGTTCCGTCGTGCTCGCCTTCTCGCTGCTCAACGCCGTGGCGATCGCCGCGTACACGCTCGGCGCCCTCCTGGAGCTGCCCACGCCCGCGCTCGTCGCCCTGGCCGTCCTCGCCGGCGCGAGCATCCCCGGGATCGGGCCGCTGGCCCGCGCCCGCGCCGTTCCGCTGGTCCGCCGAGCGGGCGGTGACGACCGCCTGGTCAACACCGTGCTGTCCCTGGAGAGCACCATGGACGAGCTGTCCTTCGTGCTCGGCCCCGCCTTGGTGGGCCTCGCGGCCGTCGCCGCCCACCCGGCGTACGCCTTCGGGGCGGCCGCGCTCCTGGTCGCCGTCTGCGGCACGGGCTTCGCGCTGCACCCCACAGGACGGACGGTGCCCGCCGCCGGGCAGCGGCCCCCACGCGCGCGTGGGGGCCGACACCGCCTCCCGCGCGAGGTCTATGTCGTACGCGTCGGGCTCGTCTTCCTGGGCGTCCTGCTCGGCGCCTGTGGAGCGGGCATCACGGCGCTCACCGAGGAGTTGGGGCAGCCGGGCCAGGCGGGGCTCGTCTACGCCGCCATGGGCGTGATGAGCGCCGTCGTGGGGCTCTCCATGGCCGCGCTGCCCGAGCGGTTCGGCCTGAACGCGCGCTGGCGCCTGGCCACGGCCGCCGCGGCGCTCCTGTCGCTGCCGCTGGTGTGGACGGACAGCATGACGGGCCTGTACCTCGTGGTGACCGTGTTCGGCGCCGTCTACGCACCGAACCTCATCACCGGCTTCGGCCTGACCGAGCGCGCCTGCCCGCCGGGGCGGCTCGCCGAGGGGATGACGTTCGCCGCGAGCGCCTTCGTCGGCGGCCAGGCGGTCACGCTCGCCGTCGCGGGACGCCTGGCCGAGTCGCACGGCCCCGGCGCGGCGTTCGCCCTCGGCAGCGCGGCCGCCGCCGTCGCCTTCTTGGTCGCGCTGGTCGCCCGCCCGGGGACCCGCGCCGGCGACACCGCCGAGGTCACGCCGGGCGCTGCAGGACCGTGAGGCTCCGGTCCGGGAGGGTGAGCCGCTCGCCGGCCCCCGCCTTCGGGCCGGTGTCCGGAGGCACACCGTCCGAGCGCGCGGTGTCGACCACGACCTGCCACTGGCGGCCGTGATTGACCGGCACCACGAACTCCAGGGGCTGATCGGACGCGTTGAACATCAGCAGGAACGAGTCGTCGGCGATCCGCTCGCCGCGCGTGCCGGGCTCCGAGATCGCGTTGCCGTTCAGGAACACCGTCAGCGCCCGCGCCTGCGACGCGTCCCAGTCCCGCTGCGTCATCTCCTCGCCTTCCGGGGTGAACCAGGCGATGTCGGAGAGCTCGTCGTGCGTGCCCTCGACCGGACGGCCGTGGAAGAAGCGCCTGCGCCGGAAGACGGGGTGATCGCGGCGCAGCCACGCCATCGCGCGCGTGAACGCCAGTTGCGTGCAGCCGTCCTGCGGCCAGCGCACCCAGGCGACTTCGTTGTCCTGGCAGTACGCGTTGTTGTTGCCGCCCTGGGTCCGTGCGAACTCGTCGCCGTGGCTGAGCATTGGCACGCCCTGGGAGAGCATCAGGGTCGCGATGAAGTTGCGCATCTGCCGCTCGCGCAGCTCAAGGACGTCCGGATCCTCCGTCTCGCCCTCGGCGCCGCAGTTCCACGACCGGTTGTGGCTCTCGCCGTCCCGGTTGCCCTCCCCGTTGGCGTCGTTGTGCTTGTGGTTGTACGCGACCAGGTCGTGCAGCGTGAAACCGTCGTGGCAGGTGGCGAAGTTGATCGACGCCAACGGGCGCCGCCCGTCGTCCTGATAGAGGTCCGAAGAGCCGGTGAGCCGGGACGCGAACTCCGCGAGCGTGCGCGGTTCACCCCGCCACATGTCTCGTACCGTGTCGCGGTACTTGCCGTTCCACTCCGTCCACATCGGCGGGAAATTGCCCACCTGATAGCCGCCCTCGCCGACGTCCCACGGCTCGGCGATCAGCTTCACCTGGCTCACCACCGGATCCTGCTGCACCAGATCGAAGAACGACGAAAGCCGGTCCACCTCGTGGAACTGCCGCGCGAGCGTCGCCGCGAGATCGAAGCGGAAGCCGTCCACGTGCATCTCCGTGACCCAGTACCGCAGCGAATCCATGATCAGCTGAAGCACGTGCGGGGAGCGCATCAGGAGCGAATTGCCCGTCCCCGTGGTGTCCGTGTAGTAGCGCTGATCGCCCGAGAGCCGGTAGTACGAGGCGTTGTCCAGGCCCCTGAAGGAGAGCGTCGGGCCCAGGTGGTTGCCCTCCGCCGTGTGGTTGTAGACGACGTCGAGGATCACCTCGATGTCCGCCTCGTGCAGCGCCTTCACGGCCTGCTTGAACTCCAGGACCTGCTCGCCCCGGTCGCCCCAGGACGCGTACGTGTTGTGGGGCGCGAAGAAGCCGATGGTGTTGTAGCCCCAGTAGTTGTTCAGGCCCATGTCGACCAGGCGGTGGTCGTTCACGAACTGATGGACCGGCATCAACTCGATCGCGGTGACGCCCAGTCGGGTGAGGTGGTCGATGACCGCCGGATGCGCGAGCGCCGCGTACGTGCCGCGCAGGTCCTCGGGCAGCTCCGGGTGGAGCATGGTCAGGCCCTTCACATGGGCCTCGTAGATCACCGTTTCGTTGTACGGGGTGCGCGGCGGCCGGTCGTCGCCCCAGTCGAAGTACGGATTGACCACCACGGAGGTCATCATGTGCGGCGCCGAGTCCATGTCGTTGCGCTTGTCCGGGGCCCCGAAGCGGTAGCCGTACACCTCCTCGCCCCAGTCGATACGGCCGCTGACCGCCCGCGCGTACGGATCGAGCAGCAGCTTCGCGGAGTTGCAGCGGTGCCCGCGCGCGGGCGCGTACGGGCCGTGCACCCGGAAGCCGTAGCGCTGCCCCGGCATCACGCCCGGCACGTACGCGTGGAGCACGAACGCGTCGGACTCGCGCAGCTCGACGGCGGTCTCCGAGCCGTCGTCGTGCAACAAGCAGAGCTCTACGCGGTCGGCGGCCTCGGAGAAGACCGCGAAATTCGTCCCGGCGCCGTCGTACGTGGCACCCAGTGGATACGCCTGCCCTGGCCACACCTGCATGCATATGACTCTTCCACTACCGCCCCCTCGGCCCGGGGTCACTTTGGCCAGAGTCTCCCCGAAAGTGGGGCAACCACCCAGGAGTTGAGGCCGTCTAACGAGCCGACCACAAACTCGTTATGCCCATTCGTGGGGACACCAGGGGAAGTAGGGGGAGGATGTGCGCGAAATAGTCAGACGCCATCTGGGAAAGGTGATGGCGGGAGCCGCGGTCGCCGTGGCGGCCACCGCCGTGATGGTGGGAGTCACACTGCCGGGATCGGCCGGGGCGGGGGAGTCCCGGGATCAGGACCGCAGTGCGGCCGCGGGCGCGGCACAGCAGGACGCCGTGCCCAAGGACGGCGTCGTCGAGGCCGCTCCCGAAGAGGGCGAAAAGGGCGTCGGCAGCGATCCGTTGACCGACGACGAGATGAAACGGGCCGAGAAGATCGCCATGGGCGGCGGCGATCTGCGGAGGTCGGCCAGGGACGTGGAGGGCGACCGCGGCCCGCAGCTCCTGAGCAGCAACCTGAGCGAGGCGGACCCGACCGAGGCCGTCGACGCCGAGCGGCCGCGCCGCGCGGAGATCGTCTACTACGACTACAAGGACGACGCGCTGGTCACCAAGACGGTCAACCTCGACACCGGCAAGGTGGAGGACTCCGATACCTCGCACGGCGTCCAGCCGCCCGCGGCCAGGGACGAACTGAACGAGGCCGCCCAGCTGTTGATCGCCGACCCGCTCGGCAAGGACCTCAAGAGCGACTACAAGAACGCCATGGGCAAGGAGCTCACCTCGCCCGACCAGCTGCGGCTCAGCGCCTTCGTCTTCCACAAGGAGACCGTCGAGCAACTGCCCGCCGGGCTGGCCAAATGCGGCGAACACCGCTGCCTCAGCATCGTCAGCAAGGTCGTCAACGGCCCCTGGATCGACACCCGTGACCTGATCGTCGACCTGAGCGCCCGCACCGTCACCCGCCTTCGCTGAGCGGCCCGAAGCGACCCGCTCCGGACCCATCTCACTTCCCGTACAAGGGAGTTCGACCCGTATGCACGTGAACAGACTCACGCGCGCCCGCAAGCGCGCCTCCATCGGCCTTGCGGTCACCGCGCTCATAGGCACCGTCATGACCGCGGCAGGACCGGCCGGTGCCGCCCCGCAGTCCTCCAAGGACGCCCCCGCGGCCCCCGCGCCTGCCTGCAGCGCCGACTACCGCATCGAGCAGACCGTCGACGGCGGCACCACCTGGCGCATGTGCTGGCACTACAACACCAACGCCGGTCTCGTCCTCGACAACATCTCGTACCAGCCGAAGAACGAGCCCAAGCCGATCCCCGTCCTCACCAGCGCCCGGCTGGCGCAGGTCCACGTCCCCTACGACGACGGCGAGGACGAGTACCAGGACATCACCGGCGCCTCGTTCGGCACGGACCTGCTGCCCCTCAAGCCCGCCGAGTGCCCCGGCGGCACCATCAAAACCGTCAAGGTGGCGGGATCGCCCATCCCCGGCGGCAAGGTGAAGGGCCTGTGCACCACCACGCGCGCGCGGGGCCACGCGTACCGCATGACAGAGGACATCTATCAGAACCCGAACAAGACCTACCAGGCGCAGGGCAAGGACCTGCTGATCTACACCGTCAACCAGGCCTCCTGGTACGAGTACATCACCGAGTGGCGCTTCTCGTCGGACGGCACCATCACGTCCAACGTCGGTGCCACCGGCAGCCTTTCGCCCAGCGACTTCGACGGCACGGACGGCAAGGGCTGGCCCATCGGCAAGGGCGCCAGCGACTACGCGGAGAGCCACAGCCACAACGTCTCCTGGCGCCTCAACTTCGGCCTGGACGGCTCCCCGAAGTCGAAGGTCGAGCAGTACGACTCCCAGGTGACGGCACCCACCGGGCGGGGCAAGCCCAAGACGAAGACGACGCGTACGCCCGTCACCAAGGAACTCATCGGCGACGTCAAGGGCATGCGCTGGTGGCGCATGGTGAGCACGGCTGGAAAGAACAAGGACGGACATCCCCGTTCGTACGAGATCGTGCCCGGCCACACCGTCAAGCACCCCGGGCGCAACTACAGCAACCACGATGTGTACTTCACCGAGTACAAGAAGTGTGAGAAGTACACCAGCGACAATCTGTCCGAGAACTGCGGCCCGAAGAGCGTCGACAAGTGGGTGAACGGCCAGACCCTGAAGCACCCCGTCACCTGGGTCAACATCGGCTTCCACCACATCGCGCGGGACGAGGACCAGCAGCCCATGCCGGTCCACTGGCAGGGCTTCTCGCTGGCCCCGCGTGACGTGACCGCTATGAATCCGCTCACTCCCGCCGACCTCGCCGACAAGAACGGCAATACGGAAGGCGGTAGTTGAGAAAGCACCCTCCCCATCCTGCTGCACCGGCCGCCGCTCCCGGAGTACCCTTCCTTGATCGTTGAACGGGGGAGTGCTCGGGGGAGCGGAAGGGGTGCGCTGGGTGAGCTCGGGAGGGCGGGAACTGCCCCCTGGTGACGAGGGTCACGAGGGGGGTTCCGCGGACGGCCCGCCCGGAGCGGTGTCCTTGGCGCGGCCGATGGAGATGGGATCCCAGATCGGACCCGAACTGGACTGGGGCGCCGACGCCTGGCGCGAGGTGCGTACGCGCGCCCAGCGCGCCGGGCGGGCCTACATCTGGCTGAACCTCGTGGAGCAGCGGCTGCGCGCCGTCGTGGCCGCTGTGCTCCGCCCCATCTACGAACCCGTCCACGCCGACGACTGGGTGGTCGCGGCCGCGGGGCCCGCGGGACAGGAGTGGGTGCAGCGGGCCGTCGCCGTACGCGAAGTGAGCCGCCGCAAGGGCTACTTGCTCGACCCGGCCGACGACAACGTGCTCAGCTTCCTCACGCTGCCCCAGCTGCGCGAGCTGATGGTGCAGCACTGGCCGTGCTTCGAGCCCTACTTCGACGACCGCCGCGACGTCGAACTGGCCCTGGACGAGCTGGAAGTCACCCGCAACGTCGTCTCCCGCAACCGCGCCCTGTCCGAGACGGTGCTCGCCCAGGCGGAGCGCGCGTCGTCCAGGCTCCTGGACATACTCGGCGCGGGCACCGACGCGCCGTCCGCGCGCCGGCTGCCCGTGGACGCCGTCGAGTCCCTGGTCGGCGACCGGTACGCCGATGTGGTGGGCGTGCACTCGGACCGGGTGCGGCTCCTCACGCAGTTCCCCGCCGAGGACATCTTCGGCGGGGCCAGGCGTCTCGACGCGATCGGGATAGGCCTCAACCTCCTGGTGCAGAACTTCTCCGGCCGCCGCCTGGTGCGGCTCGCGGAGTCCGGCTGCCGGGTGCGGCTGCTCTTCCTCAACCCGGCGAGCAGCGCGGTCCGGCGCAGGGAGCGCGAGCTCGGCCTGAAGAAGGGCGAGCTGAGCCGCTCCGTCGAGATGAACATCCTGCACATGCGCCGGGTGCGGGCCCGGCTTCGCGACCCGGGCGCCTTCGAGATCCAGGTGTTCGACGAGACGCCGCGCTTCACCGCGTATCTGGTCGACGGGGACGGCGCGGACGGTGTCGCGGTCGTCCAGTCGTATCTGCGCAGGACGCGGGGGATGGAGGCGCCGGTGCTCGTGCTGCGCGGCGGACGCCGGGTGGTGAAAGCGGGCGAGCCGGGTGAAAGCGGACTCTTCGAGACGTATCGGGAGGAGTTCGAACTGGCGTGGGCCGACTCGCGGCCGGTCTCCTGAGCCGCTGCCGGGCCGCCCCGCACGGTCAAGCGGAACGCAGCCCTCTGATTGTCAGTGGCGCGTGGGATCGTGGTGGTCATTGGGGGAACGCACCACAGAGAAGGGGGCGGCCATGGGCTGGCACCGGGAGCTGCTGATCGGATTCGACCTGGAGACGACAGGGACGGATCCGAGCGAGGCACGCATCGTCACGGGGGCGGTGATCGAGGTCAAGGCCGACGAGGTCCTGGGACGCAGGGAGTGGCTGGCCGATCCGGGGGTCGAGATCCCCGAGGAAGCGGTGGCGGTCCACGGCATCTCGAACGAACGGGCGGCGGCGGACGGCAGACCGGCCGCTGAGGTCGCCGAAGCGCTGGCGGGTGTCCTCACCTCGTACTGGCAGGCGGGCGTGCCGGTCGTGGCGTACAACGCGACGTTCGACCTGAACCTGCTCTCCGCGGAACTGCGGCGGCACGGACTGCCGTCGCTGCGCGAGCGCCTGGGCGGCGCGGAGCCGGCGCCGGTCATCGATCCGTACACGATCGACCGTTCCGTCGAGCGCTACCGCAAGGGCAAGCGCAACCTCGAAGCGGTCTGCACGGAGTACGGCGTGGTCCTGGAGTCGGCCCATGACGCCATGTCGGACGCCCTGGCCGCGGCGCGGCTCGCCACCGCGATAGCCACCCGCCACCCCAAGCTCGCCGCCTTCGGCCCCGCGGAACTGCACCGTCGCCAGATCGACTGGTACGCGGAGTGGGCGGCGGACTTCCAGAACTTCCTGCGCCGCAAGGGCAATGCGGACGCGGTGGTGGACGGCACCTGGCCGCTGCGGGAGGAGTTCAGCCTTTCCGGCCGGTCCGGCGTCTGAGGGAGCTCCCTCAGAAGGGATACCACCGCACGGCTGAGTCCCCGTCACGGAGCGAGGCGACGCGGCGCCGGAACTCGGCAAGGGCCTTCGGATTGGTCGGCGCGTGCTGGGCGACCCACGCACAGCTTGCGGTCTCCCGGGCTCCCCGGAGCACCGCACACCCCTCCCACTCCCGCACGTCCCAGCCGTACTCGGCGACGAACCCGTCGTACGCCTCGGCCGGCAGGCCGTACCGGTCGCGGGACAGCGCCATCACCACCAGGTCGTGCTCCCGCAGATCGGAGGAGAACGTCTCCAGGTCCGCGAGGACCGGCCCTTCCGGGCCCACGAGGACATTGCGGGGCAGCGCGTCCCCGTGGATGGGTCCTGGCGGCAGCTGCGGGGTGAGCGCGGCGGCGGCCGCGGCGAAGCCGTCCCGCCGCTCCCGCAGATAGTCCGCATCCTCGCGGTCGATCGCGGAGCCGGCGAGGCGCAGCCAGCGCTCGACACCGCCGAGCAGTTCGCGGCGCGGCAGTTCGAAGGAGGGGGCGGGCAGTGCGTGCACCAGACGCAGCAGCGCGGCGAGGTCGCGCGGCTCGGCGGGGCGCGCGGCCGGCGGAAGCCGGTGCCAGAGCGTCACCGGATGGCCGTCCACCAGGCGGGGTTGGCCCTCCGCCGCCCGCACCGCAGGCACACCGGACGCCTCAAGCCACTGGGCGACGCGCAGTTCACGCCGCGCGCGGTCGAGCAGCTCGGGGGCGTCGCGGCCGACCTTGACGACCAGCTCGCCGCTGCCGAACACCGCGTTCTCGCCGAGGGCGAGCAGCTCGGCGTCCCGTTCCAGACCCGCCGCGCCCAGTACGTCCCGTGCCCGCGCCTCGTCCATCCCATTGCCTCCCGCACCACGTGCCCCGCTCGCCGACAGTCTCGCATTCGCACTGGCCAAGTGGCGTGCGAGGGCGGCCCGTGAGCTCTGCGTACCTGCTTGACGTATCAAGATCCCATCAGCACGATGACGGGGGCCGCCTGGGCGGCCATACCCCGATGAGCCGCCCAAAGGAGCCGATTCCGTGACATTGGCGACCGCAACGAGGCGGTCAGCGAAGAAGGACGCGCCCGGCCCCGGACGGACGGACCACGGCGCCTGGTTCCTGGTGCTGCCCGCGCTGATCCCGATCCTGATCCTGAGCGTGGGCCCGCTGCTCTACGGGATCGCGCTCGCCTTCACCGACTCCCAGTCGGGCCGCACCGAACCCACCGAGTGGGTCGGCGCCCTCAACTTCCAGGACCTGCTGCACGACACGCTGTTCTGGGACTCGTTCCGGATCGGCCTGCTGTGGGCGTTCGGCGTCACCGTGCCGCAGTTCTTCCTCGCGCTCGGCCTTGCGCTCCTGCTCAACCAGCCGCTGCGGATGCGCTGGCTTGCGCGGGCGCTCGCGATCATCCCGTGGGCGATGCCCGAGGTGGTCGTCGGCATCATGTGGCGGCTCGTCTACCACCCGGACGCGGGCGTGCTCAACGAGACGCTCTCCAACTTCGGCCTGGGGGAGGGGAAGGACTGGCTGACGGGAACGGCCACCGCGCTCTTCGCCGTGATCGTCGTCGGCGTCTGGGCGGGCATGCCGCAGACCACCGTCGCGCTCCTCGCAGGACTGCAGAACACCCCACGCGAACTGCACGAGGCCGCCGCGATGGACGGCGCCGGTGCCTGGCGGCGCTTCCGCACCGTCACCTGGCCCGCGATCAAGCCGATCGCCCTCGCCATCACGGCGCTCAACTTCATCTGGAACTTCAACTCCTTCGCCCTGGTCTATGTCCTGACCCAGGGCGGCCCCGGCGGCCGCACCCGCCTCCCGATGCTCTTCGCCTACGAAGAGGCCTTCCGCTACGGCCAGTTCGGCTACGCCGCGGCCATGGGCTGTGTGATGGTCGCCGTGATCTCCGTGATCCTCGCCTTCTACCTCGTGGGCCGCCTGAAGGGAGGCGACGAGGCATGATGCGTACGAAGAAGTCGACGCGCGCCGCGCAGTACGCGGCGCTCGCCGCCTATCTGGTCTTCCTCGCCTTCCCGTTCCTCTGGCTGATCTCCACGGCCTTCAAGCCCGCACGGGAACTGGGCAGTCTGCACCCCACCTGGATCCCGAAGGACCCGACCCTGGAGAACTTCCGGCAGGCCTTCGACGAGCAGCCGCTCCTCCAGGCCGCGGGCAACTCCCTGATCGCGGCGCTCAGCGCGTCCCTGATCGCGGTCGTCATCGCGACCCCCATGGCGTACGTCATGGCGCGGCACCGCAATCGCGTCTCCAAGGCGGCGACGGGCTGGGTGGTGATCAGCCAGGCGTTCCCGTTCGTCCTGATCATCATCCCGCTCTTCCTGATCCTGAAGAACCTGCACCTGATCAACTCGCTGCTCGGCCTGATCATGGTGTACGTCGTGTGGTCGCTGCCCTTCGCGCTGTGGATGCTCGTCGGGTATGTCCGCGCCGTGCCCGCCGAGTTGGAGGAGGCGGCGGCGGTGGACGGCGCGAGCAAGGTGCGGACGTTCGTGTCGGTCGTCGCGCCGCTGCTCGCACCCGGCATCGTGGCCACGGCGATGTTCGCCTTCATCACCGCATGGAACGAGTTCTTCTTCGCGCTCGTCCTGCTCAAGACCCCGGAGAAGCAGACCTTGCCGGTCATCCTCAACCGCTTCATCGGCACGGAGGGCGTCGCCGACCTCGGGCCGCTCGCCGCGGCGGCGTTCCTCGCGACGATCCCCTCGCTCGTCATCTTCGCGATCATCCAGAAGCGGATCACGGGCGGCATGCTGGCAGGGGCGGTGAAGGCCTGATGCGCACGGCACCACGGCTGCTGGCCGCCACCGCGACCGCCTTGGCTCTGCTGCTCGCCGGCTGTAGCGGCGACTCCGGTGACGAGGACGGGAAGATCACCCTCCAGTTCCAGTCCCTGGCCTGGCAGAAGGAGTCCGTCGACGCCAACAAGGCGCTCGTCAAGGAGTGGAACGCCACCCACCCGGACGTCAAGGTCGAGTACGTCCAGGGCAGTTGGGACAGCGTCCACGACCAGCTGCTCACCTCCTTCGAGGGCGGCGAGGCGCCGGACATCATCCATGACGCATCGGACGACCTGGCCGACTTCGCGTACGGCGGCTATCTCGCGGACATCGGCGACCTCCTCCCCGCGCGCCTCAAGTCCGACATCCCGAAGCGCAGTTGGGAGACGACGACCTTCGGGGACGGCGTCTATGGAGTGCCGTTTCTCCAGGAACCCCGCGTCCTGATCGCCAACGCCAAGTGGCTCAAGGAGTCCGGCGTACGCATTCCGACCCCCGAGAAGCCGTGGTCCTGGGACGAGTTCCGCGCCGTCACCAAGGACCTGACGGACAAGGACAAGGGCAGGTACGGCGTCGCCTGGCCGCTCAAGGAGCCGGTCTCCGCGACGCTCAACCTCTCGCTCTCGACCGGCGGGAAGATGTTCCACCGGGGCGCGGACGGCAAGGTCGACATCCGCTTCGACCAGGCCGACGAGATCATGCCGCGCACGGTCCACGACCAGGTCAACAATGACAAGAGCGCGTCGGGCACGACCCTCGGCATGGGCGGCTCCGACACCCTGCCCGGCTTCTTCGGCGGCAAGTACGCGATGGTGCCGCTCGGCTTCTCCTACCGTCAGCAGATCGTCCAGCAGGCGCCCAAGGGCTTCGACTGGCAGGTGCTGCCCGCCCCGGCGGGAGCGGAGGGGCTCGCGCAGGGCGTCAGCCCGCAGACCCTGTCGGTCTCTGAGGACAGCCCGCACAAGAAGGAGGCGGCCGAGTTCATCGACTTCTTCCTCCAGCCGGACAACATGGTGAAGCTCGCGCGCGGCGACTGGATGCTGCCGACGGGCACGGAGGCCCTGAAGGACCCTGCCCTGCGCACGAAGAAGGACGACTGGGCCGCGGGCACGGCCCTCGCCGAGGACCTGCGTCCTGCGCCGGCGCAGTCCGTTCGGGGCTACCCGGAGTGGAAGGACAAGGTGGCGACTCCCGCTTTGCAGGAGTACTACAGCGGGGCGATCGGTCTGGATGAGCTGCGCAAACGCCTGGTGAAGGACGGGAACCTGGTGCTTGCGCGGTATCAGAGGTAGGAACCTCGCGGAACTGGGTCCGTCTGCGGGTTCGTTGTGGCTGGTCAGGGGTTGCACGAGACGTCTCGTCTCGTTTAAGGTCGGCGCATGACCATACGCCAGCGTGCCCATATCGCCATGTTCTCCATCGCCGCCCACGGGCACGTCAACCCGAGCCTCGAAGTGATCCGAGAGCTCGTCGCTCGCGGTCACCGTGTCACGTACGCGATTCCGCACCTCTTCGCCGAGAAGGTCGCCGAGACCGGCGCCGAGCCCGTCCTCTTCACGACGACCCTGCCGGGCCCGGACGCCGACCCCGAGGCCTGGGGGACCGAACTGATCGACAACATCGAGCCGTTCCTCACCGAGGCGATCGAGACGCTGCCCCAGCTGGCGGCGGCGTACGAAGGTGACGAGCCCGACCTTGTCCTGCACGACATCACCTCCTTCCCGGCGCGCGTCCTGGCCCGCCGCTGGGGCGTGCCCGAGATCTCGCTCTCGCCGAACCTGGTGGCCTGGGACGGCTACGAGGAGGAGGTCGCCGAGCCCATGTACGCCGAGCTGAAGGCGTCCGAGCGGGGCCAGGCCTACTACGAGCGCTTCCACGCCTGGCTCGAGGAGAACGCGATCGCCCAGCACCCCGATCCCTTCGTCGGCCGCCCGCCCCGTTCGCTCGTGCTCATCCCCAAGGCGCTCCAGCCGAACGCCGACCGTGTCGACGAGAGCGTGCACACATTCGTCGGCGCCTGCCAGGGCGACCGTGCGGCGCAGGGCGACTGGCGGCGGCCCGCCGATGCGGAGAAGGTGCTCCTGGTCTCGCTCGGCTCGTCGTTCACCAAGCAGCCCGACTTCTACCGCGCGTGCATCGAGGCGTTCGGGGACCTGCCGGGCTGGCATGTGGTCCTCCAGATCGGCGGGCACGTCGACGTGGCCGAGCTGGGGGACGTCCCCGCGAACGTCGAGGTGCGCTCCTGGGTTCCACAGCTCGCGGTCCTCAAGCAGGCCGACGCCTTCATCACCCACGCCGGCGCGGGCGGCAGCCAGGAGGGCCTCGCCACGGCGACGCCGATGGTCGCGGTGCCGCAGGCGGTCGACCAGTTCGGCAACGCCGACATGCTGCAGGCGCTCGGCGTGGCCCGGCATCTGCCGATGGAGGAGGCCACTTCGGCCACCCTGCGCGAGGCGGTGCTCGCCCTGGCCGGGGACCCCGAAGTGGCGCGCAAGTTGGGCGAGGTGCAGGCCGGGATGGCCGGGGAGGGCGGCGCGAAGATGGCGGCCGACCTCATCGAGGCGGAGCTGGTGAAGGCGGCGGCCGGGCGGGGCGGAGCGTGATGGCGGCGGTCCTGCACCAGGCCCGGTTCCGCCGCGGCGTAACGCTCTGTGAAGCGTTTCGGTAACGCCCAGGTCATTCGATAACGCTCAGGTAACGCAGGGTTGCTCTGGTGGGGCCATTGACTCGCCCTGAAAGGTTGACCGTTACCCCGGGTGAAAGGTTGCACGGGCAGGTTCTTGTTCCTTGAACCAATGGCTTCTTAGCGTGAGGTGAACTTTCCACGAACGCCAGGAAGTTGACCCCATGCGACGAGACATACCGCCCCTCGACGAGGTGCGCCGCATCACTCAGAAGAAGCGCGACGCGTGGTGGACCGTGCTGCTTGTCGACCCGGTCGCCACGCCTCTCGTGCGACTGACGGCCATGCGAACACGGATCACACCGAACCAGATCACCTGGGGCGCGTTCCTGTTGGGGCTCGTCTCCGCGGCGTTTTTCGCGCTCGGTGACTGGCGGTGGCTCATCGCCGGTGCCGTCGTCTATCACCTCAGCTTCATCCTCGACTGCATGGACGGCAAGGTCGCCAGACTCACCGGCACCGGTTCGGTGTTCGGCGCCTGGCTCGACTTCGTCTTCGACCGGATCCGCGTGATGGCGTGTGCGGTGGCGCTGATGTGGGGTCAGTACGACCGCACCGGCGAGTCCCTGTACATCTGGGCCGCGGTCGCCGTGGTCGGGCTCGACACGTTGCGCTACATCAACTCCCTGGAGATCTTCAAGATCCGCCATTCCATGCGCAAGCAGATCAAGGTGCGGATGAGGGCCGCGCGGCGCGCGGAGAACCAGGCCGAGCTCGCCTTCATGGAGGATCTGCTGCGGGACAATCCCGAGGCGGACATCGAGCAGGATCTGCAGAAGGCGCGGTCGGAGGCAGGGGTTCCGGAGGCGGGCGTTCCGGAGGCGGGGGTTCTGGAGGCGCCTGAGGCGCCCGTCCCCGTGGCCAAGGCTCAGGTCATCGATCTCCACCAGGAGTTCCGGCGCAAGTTCCCCGCCTATCTGCGGGCCCGCTCCTTCCTGCTGCGCCACCGCATCCGCGCGCACCTGGTGAGCGGCATCGAGTTCCAGATGGGCGTCTTCATGATCGGCCCGCTGTTCGACGTGGTGCTGCCGGCGACGATTGTCTCCGGGGCGCTGCTGCTGGTCTTCGAACTGGCCATCATCTACAAGCTGTTGCTGTCCACGCGTGACTTCACGCGGACGATTGATTCCTTCGAGGAGCGGAAGGTCGTGGCCGCGGCATAAGGGGACCCTGCGGAGACTGTCGCCGGACGGGCTGGAAATCCAGCCCGTCGAGGGGGTCCCCCCTGCTCATTAAGAGCTTGGGGGAGTTTGCGGACATCTCCGTTACGGACCGGCCAGGTCAAGTGTGAGGTGTCCGTAACAAGCCCCTTACATCTCAGGGCACTTGGGGCGCTTCGGCAGTGCGATGTCCGATCTGCGGACAGGGGCCCGTTTTGTTATTACAGAACCTTGTTGAACAAGTCACAGGTGTATGTAGGTATTGATCTGCGCGCGTCAATCAGACAGGGTTTCGTCCCAACACCCGGAGATCTTCCGGAGATCGACAGGTGTTGCAGTGAAGTTTTGAAATCCCCCACATCCCCCCACAATCACCACGAGGAGACCCCTCTTCATGGCAACTCACAAGCGCGCTCGCACGCTGAAGCTCACCGCTGCGATAGCCACGACCGCAACCGCGATCGGTGTGACCGTCTTCGCCACTTCCTTCGCCGGTGCGGCCACCCCCGCCGAGGGCAAGGTCTACGGCGCGGACGCCAAGGGTGCCGTCGCCGGCAGCTACATCGTCATGCTCGACGAGAAGGCCGACAAGGGCGCCAAGTCCGACCTGGCCGAGGAGTACGGCGGCTCGCTCAAGCGCAACTACTCCTCCGCGATCAACGGCTTCTCCGCCAAGGGTCTGACCGAGACCGAGGCCAAGCAGCTGGCCGCCGACCCGGCCGTCGGCAAGGTCGTCCAGTCGAAGAAGTTCACCATCGACGCCACCCAGGACGACCCGCCGTCGTGGGGCCTGGACCGCATCGACCAGGCGGACACCGCCGGTGACAAGAAGTACACGTACCCGGACGCGGCCGGTGAGGGCGCCACGGCGTACGTCATCGACACCGGTGTCCGCGTCAGCCACAAGGACTTCGGCGGCCGCGCCGTCTCCGGCTTCGACGCCGTCGACAACGACGACAACGCCGACGACGGCAACGGCCACGGCACCCACGTCGCCGGCACCATCGCCGGTGAGGCGCACGGTGTCGCCAAGAAGGCGAAGATCGTCGCGGTCCGCGTCCTGGACGACCAGGGCTCCGGCACCACCGAGCAGGTCGTCGCGGGCATCGACTGGGTCACAAAGAACCACGAGGGCCCCTCGGTCGCCAACATGAGCCTCGGCGGCGGCGCCGACGAAGCCCTCGACGCCGCGGTCCAGAAGGCCATCGCGGCCGGTGTGACCTTCGGTGTCGCGGCCGGCAACGAGTCGACCGACGCCTCGCAGGGCTCCCCGGCCCGCGTGAAGGAGGCCATCACGGTCGCCTCCTCCACCAAGGACGACGAGCAGTCGGACTTCTCCAACTACGGTGAGGTCGTGGACATCTACGCCCCGGGTTCGGACATCACGTCCGCCTGGAACACCGGTGACGACGCCACCAACACCATCTCCGGTACGTCGATGGCCACCCCGCACGTCGTCGGCGCGGCCGCCGTCTACGTCGCCGCCCACCCGGACGCCGCCCCGGACGCCGTCGCCAAGGCGCTGACCGACGGTGCGACCCCGGACAAGATCTCGAACCCGAGCGAGGGCACGCCCAACAAGCTGCTCAAGGTGGTCGAGTAGGTCCCAGGGCATACGCCCTTCCGTTGCTCCCCGGAGTAACACCCAGTGAACCGGCGGCCGTCGCGCCCACCCCCACGGGGCGCGGCGGCCGTCCTATGGTGTCCGGATGACGGTCAAGGCGTACGCGGCGCTCCTCCGCGGCATCAACGTGGGCGGCAAGAAGAAGGTGCCGATGGGGGAGTTGCGTACGCTGCTCGCCGGGCTCGGTCTCGGCGACGTACGCACCTATCTGCAGAGCGGCAACGCGGTCTTCACGAGTGAGACCGGCGATGAGGACGCTCTGGCGGCGCGGGTCGGTGAGGCCATCGAGCAGCACTTCGGCTTCCCCGTGGACGTCCTGGTGCGCGGCGGCCCGTATCTGAAGGCGGTCGCGGACGCCTGCCCCTTCCCCGCGGAGTCGCTCGAGGGCAAGCAGCTGCACGTCACCTACTTCTCCGAGCCGGTCGACGCCTCCCGGTTCGACGCGATCGACACGGCGGCCTTCCTGCCGGAGGAGTTCCGGCTCGGCGACCGTGCGCTGTATCTGTACGCTCCCGACGGCCTCGGCCGCTCCAAGCTGGGCGAGGTCCTGTCGCGTCCCGCCCTGTTCAAGGGCGTCGTCGCCACGAGCCGCAACTGGAACACCGTCGCCAAGCTGGTCGAGATGACCGGGGAGGCGCACCATGGCCGCTGACCGCACCACCGCCGTGGACGCGGCCATCGAGGCCGAACTGCGCCTGCTCGCCCCCGAGGTCCGCACCTCGCCCGAGCTCCTCGGGCAGCTGCTGCACCCCGAGTTCACCGAGTTCGGCGTCTCCGGGGCCCGCTGGGACCGGGCGTCGATCATCACGGCCCTGACCGAGAGCACCGAGCGGGGCGCCCGCCCGCTCATCGCCTCGCGTATGCGGGGCGTTCAGCTGGCGGACGACGTGGTGCACCTGACGTTCGACACGGACAGCAACGGCCGCCTCGCGCACCGCAGTTCACTGTGGCGGCGGTGCGAGGGCGAGTGGCTGCTCTGGTTCCACCAGGGGACGCCGTTCAGCGCGGACGACGGCGCGGAAGCCTGATCTTTGTGCGAGGCTCGACGGCATGCGCTACATCATCATCGGAGCAGGAGCGATCGGCGGCACCGTGGGCGGGCGGCTCGCCGAGGCAGGACACGACGTGGTTCTCGTCGCGCGGGGTGCGCACCATGACGCACTGCGGGAGAGCGGGCTGCGGGTCAGCACGCCCGACGGGACGCGTACGCACCGGTTGCCCGTCGTACAGCAGCCCGCCGATCTGGGGGAGTTGAGGGCGGACGACGTCCTGTTCCTCGCGGTGAAGACACAGGACTGCCAGGCCGCCGTCGACGCCTGGGGCGGCCGCCCGGTGGCGGGCGGCGGGACGGCGGCCGAGGTCCTTCCGCTGGTCTGCGCGCAGAACGGCGTGGAGAGCGAACGCATCGCGCTGCGCCGCTTCCGGCGGGTGTACGGCGTGTGCGTCTGGCTGCCCGCGACCCATGTCGAGCCGGGCGCGGTCTCCGCGGCGGGTGTCCCCTACACAGGCATGCTGCACATCGGCCGCTACCCGACGGGCACGGACGAGACGGCGGGTCTGATCGCCGCGGATCTGGAGAAGTCGAAGATCATCGCGCCCGTCGTGCCGGACGTGATGCGCTGGAAGTACGGGAAACTCCTCGCGAACCTGGCCAACTCCATCGAAGCCGTCACGGGGTTGATCACCAGCGACGAGGCCATCGAGCTCTTCCGGCGGGCCCGCGCCGAGGGTGAGGCGGTGCTCGCCGCGGCCGGCATCGAGGCGGTCGGCGAGCAGGAGCAGAAGGAGGCCCGCGGCGACCGCATCCGCTTCGAGCCCTTCGACCGTTCGGAGCGCGGCGGCGGCTCCTCCTGGCAGAGCCTGAGCCGGGGCACGGGCACCATCGAGGCGGACTACCTCAACGGCGAGATCGCCCTCCTCGGGCGGCTGCACGGCGTGCCGACGCCGGTGAACGACGCCCTGCAGAACATCGCGAACACCTTCGCGCGCGAGCGCCGCGCCGCGGGCTCGATGACGGTCGCCGACCTCGTGGCGCTGGTGGCCTCCGCCGGACAGCGCGGAACTGGCCCAGCCCGGCGGAGCGGGAATGGCCCAGTGGCGTGCGCCACTGGTCACTAGTGTCGAGGCCATGACGACGACCGACACCCGCATCGACTTCTACTTCGACCCGGCCTGCCCCTTCGCCTGGATCACCTCCCGCTGGATCCTGGAGGTCGAGCGCGCCCGCGAGCTCGACCTCCACTTCCATGTGATGAGCCTCTACTTCCACAACGCCGGCAACGAACTCCCGGACTGGTACCGCGAGTTGGTCGACAAGTCGATCGGTCCTGTTCGGGTCGCGGCCGCCGCGGCCGAGCAGCACGGCGAGGACGTACTCAGGGACCTCTACACGGCCTTCGGCACCCGCATACATCAGGAGAAGTACGAGGACTTCGACCAGGTCGTCGCCGAGGCCCTCGCAGAGACCGGACTGCCCGCCGGGCTCGCGGCCGCCGCGCACGACCCCGCATGCGACGACATGCTGCGCCTCAGCCACGACGGGGGCAAGGACCCCGAGGCCGACGCCTACGTCGGCACGCCCACCATCCACGTCGACGGCACCGTCTGGTTCGGCCCCGTCCTGCGGGCGATCCCGCGCGGCGAAGAGGCGGTGCGGCTCTTCGACAGCTTCCGCGTCCTTGCGGGCTACCCGGACCTCTTCGAGCTGAAGCGCACCCGCACCGGAGGCCTCGACTTCAGCTGAGACGGGACGTCATCAGGAGCGTGGTGCGGCCGTTGTCCTCGGGGACCGCGCGGCCCTGCTCGTACCCCAGGCGCTTGAGGACGGCGATCGAGGCGGTGTTCTGCGCGTCGACGGTCGCGTGCACCTCGGAGAGGGCCAAGGTCTCATGGCCGTACGAAGTGAGCAGACCGGCAAGCTCCGTGCCGAGGCCGAGCCCCCAGCTGTCCCGCGAAAGGCCGTATACGATCTCGTGGCCGTCCAGCCACGACTCGGGCGACGGCTTGATCTCCGCATGGCCGATGTACCGCCCCTCGTGCCGCACCGCCCAGACCGGGAAGTGGTTCTCCGCGTACACGAGAGAGAAGATCCGCCGGAACAGCGCGTGGGTCTGCTCCGCGCTCTGCGTCCCGTCCCCGAACCAGCGGCCCACGGCCTCGTCCCGCAGAAGTGCCACGAACTGGCCTTCGTCGGCGGCGACATAGGGCGAAAGGCGCAGGCGCGCGGAGCGTAGTACGGGGGTCATCGGCGTGACGCTAGGGGCAGGAGTGACGGTTCGGCAACCGGATGGCTGGGATGTGCGCCCCCTGTTGGCTATTTCGCGGCCTCTCCCCGCCACTCCCCGTCCCGCTGTGCCCACCGCACCGCGGGACGCACCGCGAGGCCGGCCCCCGCGAACACGACCGCGAGCGCCACCCAGCCCACCGGGCCGTGCCGGACCGCGGTCAGGGTGACCAGGGCGGGGCCCGCCATCAGGCCGATCGCCGTACCCGAGTTGAAGACTCCCTGGTAGACACCGTGGGCGCGCGCGTCGGCGAGTTCGTAGCCGAGGGTCCAGCCTCCTGTGGAGGAGAGGACCTCCGCGAGCACCTGGATGACGGCGCCGATCACCAGGACCACCACCGCCCACACCGGCGGGAGCCCGGCCGATACCGCGAACACCGCGCAGGCCACCGCGAGCAGCACCCCCGACCTGCCGAACGCCCGTACCGCGCCCGGTACATCGGAGACGCTCCGGCTCATCCGCACCTGGAGCAGCGCCACCAGGACACAGTTGACGATCAGCAGAAGAGCCGCCGTCCAGCGCGGTGCGTCCGTGCGCTCGACGATCCAGAGGGGCAGGCCCACTTCGAGGAGCGTGTACTGGATCACGAGCACCGCGTTCAGGAGTGTCACGGCCAGATACGGCAGATCCCGCACCGCCCGCCAGCGGCTGCCCGCCTCCACGGCGGCGGCCGGCACGTCACGCCGGTGGGCCCCGAGCGGCAGGCGCGCCACCATCAGCGCGGGCGCGGCGAACGTCAGCGCGTTCGTCACGATCACCGCGGTGTACGCGCCCCGGGTGTCCGCCGTCAGGGCGAGCGCGCCGCACGCGCCGCCCACGCCCATGGCCACATTCGTCACCATGCGCAGGTAGGCGCGGGACTCCACACGTGTCGCACCGGGCAGCACCTCGGCGAAGACGGCACCCATGACGCCCCGGCTCGCCTGCATCAGGCCGGTCGTGCAGACCACGGCGAGGAGGAATGCCGCGTACGACCCCACGAAGACGTAACTGAGGGTGGCGAGCCCGGTCCCGCCCCACAGCAGCGCCCCGACGCGCCTGCTGCCCCAGCGGTCGGCCGCCCGCCCCGCCGGTACGCCGGCGAGCACGCCGACCACACCGGCCACCGTCAGGCCGAGCCCGACCGCCGTCGCGTCGATGCCGACGACGCGGGTGAAGTAGAGGACGCCGATGGGGTAGTAGAGGCCGTTGCCGAAGGCGTTGAGGAAGGTGAGGACGGAGAGGCGGCGCAGGATCGGGTCGGCGGGGAGGAAGCCGGCGGCCTTGGTGGCGTGGCCTGCTGGTTCGGGGTCCGCCCTTTCCGCCCGGTCCACCTGGTCGGCCCGCGGTATCGGTTCCGGCTCCGTCGTCTCGCGTGATGGAGTGCTCATGCGCTCACCCAACCCGCCGTCACCACCCCGGCGGCATTCATTTAGCGTGCACCTAAACAGTCGAACCGGGCCGGACCAGGGGGAGGGGAGCGGGCCAGGTGATCACGTTCAGATTCGGCGTCGACGATCTCGCCCGTACGTCCTTCGCGTACTCACCGCTCCAGGAAGCGGCCTTCTCGCTCCGCTCCTGGCGGGACCCGGCGCGCTACCCGCATCAACGGCCCTGGCTGCGGCGGCTGCGCCCCGCCTTCGACCGGCAGGACACCGAGCTCCTGGCCGCACTCGTCACGCCGCGCCTGTGGGTGCCGCGCCGGGCGCGGCCTGGTCCTCGCCCCGACGCTCTTCGCGGGCGGCGCCCAGCCGATGATCGACAGTTCCCTGCCGCCGCTGCTCTTCTACCGTTCCTTGGCAGTGAGCGGGAGTGAGTCCGCTCTCTGGCGTGCCCCGAACGGTCTTGGGCGCACTGGTCCCCGGCGTACTCGACCCCGGGGCGGCGACACGCATCTCGTGCGTGGTCCGTTCCCGGGAGGCCAGTTCCCTGCGCGACCTGGCCAGGTGAGTGTGGCCAGAGGCGACGGGGAGGCCCTGAACCATCACTCTGGTGGAGCAGGGGCCCCGCACGCTGGCACCGCACTCGGTGTCCCAGATCGCACCACCGACGCTACCCGGACGCCCCCGCGACACAGCAAGCCCAGAGCCCGATCATCACACGATCGAGCTAAATCGGCCCAATGCGCCCTACAGGGCGAGCAGTTGCCACCCCCCTGCGGGGCCGCGCCGCCATCTCCGAGGAGCCGCCCCCGGTCACCGGCGACGCCCTGATCCGCCTCCTCGGCCGGGCGCGGGCCCGGCTCCTTCTCCTGCTCGCCGAGCCCGCCTCCACCACCGAGCTGGCCCACCGCCTCGGCGTCACTCCGGGCGCGGTCAGCCAGCACCTCACGGTCCTGTACGACGCCGGGCTGCTCGGCCGCACGCGTCATGGCCGCAGCGTGCGGTACAGCAGGACCGAGCTCGGGGATGAACTCTGCCGTTGAGCAAAGGAGTTCACCCGGTGGGTCGCGGCAGCCCGATCGGATTGGGGAAGGGCAGTACCTCTGCCGCGAGGATCTGCCGTACGGGGTGTTCGAGGGCGGCCAGGAGGGTGTCCGCGTCGCGTGCGCCGAGCGGGCGGAGCAGCCGTGCCGACAGGCGGTCCGTGGCGTCCTCGATCAACTCCCGTTCGGTGCGCCCGTGTTCGGTGATGTGCCCCTCGCCGTCAAGCAGGCCGCGGCCGCGCAGCCGGTCCACCGCTTCCGCCCACTCCTGCTCGCTCCAGCCCCTGTCCTGGCGGATGGTCCCCGGGTCCACCCGGTCCGTCGCCGCGGCGAGCACCAGCGCCTCGCAGGAGTCGAGGCCGTGGTCGGCGAGCGCCGCGACATGCGCGTCGCCTCTGAACTCCCGTACGCAGGTCGCCAGTTGCCACAAGCGTTGTACCGGGTCGGTGCGCTCGCTCACCTCGCGGTTCGCCGTGAACAGCGGGCGGGCCGGCGACGGGGCGTCCTCGACCATCGCCGCGAGGGGCGGGACGAGTTCGGCCACCCGCTTCTCGATGTCCGGGACGAGGGAGCGCAGGGCCCGCGCCGAGTGCGCCGCGCGTTCCTCCACGATCCGGCCGGGGTGCGCGTACTGCCAGGCGGAGGGGAGGGCGCGCGCCACCATGCCGGGGGCGAAGACGCCGAGCGCGGCGGTTGCCGCGCCCGGTTCGACCGGGCCCATCGGGGCGGTGCGGGCCGCGAAGTAGCCCATCCAGAAGCCCTTGAGGCCGAGCGCGCGGCCCATGGCGCGGCAGCCTTCCTCGAAGTAGATCACGGCGTGCAGGGGCTCGGTCCGCAGCCAGAGCGTGCGGGATCTGGTGAGGGTCATGGACCCACAAGCTAGGCCAGCGCGAGTACCCGCGCCACCCGCCGGGCCGCACATGACTCGTCATAGCGCCGCAGCAGAAGCCGGGCCACCTCCGGCGCGGGGCCCAGAACCCGGGCCAGTACGTCCGCGTCGGCGGCGCCGCGGTCGATGCGGTCCGGCAGAAAACCTGGCGCGATCACATAGGGCGCGACCGCGACGCGGCGCACCCCCATCTCACGCAGTTCCCGCACGGCGTCCTCCGTGCGGGGAAGAGATGCGGAGGCGAACGCAGGCCGCACGGCGCACCAACCGGTGTGCCGCCACTCCCGCGCGATTTCAGCGATCACTGCGATCGCCTCCGGGTCGGATGACCCCGCCGAGGCCAGCACGACCCCGGTCGAGGACTTGTCGGCGGGCGTCAGGCCCGCCTCGTACAACCGCCGTTCCAGGGCGCTCTGGAGCAGCGGCGAAGGCCCGAGCACCGCCGCCTGCCGGATACGCAGCCGGGGCGGGGCCTGGGCCAGGACCGCGGGGATGTCCGACTTCGCGTGGAAGGCCCGGGTGAGGAGCAGCGGCAGTGCGATCACGTCGCGTACGCCCTCTGCGTCCAGGGACTCCAACACCTCAGGGACCGTCGGCGAGTTGAAGTCCAGGAACCCCGTCTCCACCCGGAGCCCAGGACGCTGCATCCGCACCCGCCGCACCAGGGCGCGCACCGTCGCGGCATGCCGCGGATCGCGGCTGCCGTGGGCGATGACGAGAAGCACCGGTGCGGACATGGGAATCAGCTCTTCACGAGCAGACCGCGGCTGCGCAGCACGCGCCGCTCGAGCGGGCTGAAGATGAGCAGGTCGATGGCGATGCCGACGACCAGGATCAGCAGGATCGCCAGGAACACCTGCGACATGCTGCTGTTGGTGCGGCCCGCTTCGAGGAGCTGGCCGAGGCCCATGCCCAGATCCGGCGACTGCGCGATGATCTCGGCGGCCATCAGCGAACGCCACGAGAACGCCCAGCCCTGCTTCAGACCCGCCAGGTACCCGGGCAGCGCGGCCGGCATCACGATGTGCCAGGTGTGCCGCAGGCCCGTGGCGCCCAGGGTGCGGCCCGCGCGCAGGAACAGCGGCGGCACCTGGTCGACGCCCGCGACCAGGCCGTTGGCGATCGAGGGGACCGCGCCGAGCAGGATCACCGCGTACATCATCTGGTCGTTGAGACCCAGCCAGATCACGGCCGGCGGCACCCAGGCCACCGACGGCAGCGACTGCAGACCCGACAGGATCGGACCGATGGCCGCCCGCACGAAGCGGATCCGCGCGACGATCAGGCCGAGCGGCGTACCGATCACCAGGGCCATCAGGAAGCCGAGCAGACCGCGGGAGACGGACGTCCAGATGTAGTCGAGGAGCGTGCCCTGCAGCCAGGCCTCCTGGACCTCGTCCCAGACGGCGGAGGGCGAGGGCAGCTTGTAGGAGTCGGTGACCTCCGCCCACACCAGGATCTGCCACACCACCAGGACCAGCACGACGGCGGTCACCGGCGGCAGGACCTTCTGGACCAGGGTCCTGCGGAAGGGCGTACGGCTCGTCTGGACCGTCTCCAGGGCGTCGAGGCCCGCCTCCAGACCGGCCAGGTCCTCGCTGCTGTCCTTGACGACTGAGGTGGTGCTCTCAGTGCTGGCCATGACGGCGGATCTCCCCACGCAGTTGTTCGGTGATCTCGACGGACAGTTCCGCCACGGCGGTGTCCTCGATGCGGCGCGGGTGGGGGATGTCCACCCGCCACTCGTGCGCCACCCGGCCCGGGCGCGACGAGAGGAGCACGACGCGCTGCGCGAGGCGGACCGCCTCGCGCACGTTGTGCGTGACGAAGAGGACGGAGACGTCCGTCTCGCGCCAGATGCGGGTCAGCTCGTCGTGCAGCACGTCACGGGTGATCGCGTCGAGCGCCGCGAACGGCTCGTCCATCAGCAGGAGTTGGCTGTCCTGCGCGAGCGCGCGGGCGAGCGCCACGCGCTGCCGCATGCCGCCGGACAGCTCGTGCACCCGCTTGCCGTGCGCGCCCTTGAGCCGTACGAGTTCGAGGAGCTCCTCGGCCCGCTCGCGCCGCTCGGCCTTCGTGATGCCGCGCAGCTTCAGGGCGAGCTCGATGTTCTTGCCCGCGGTCAGCCACGGGAAGAGCGCGTGCTCCTGGAACATCAGGGCCGGGCGGCCGTCCGTCGCGATGGAGCCCGCCGACGGCTTGTCGAGCCCGGCCACCAGGTTGAGCAGCGTCGACTTGCCGCAGCCCGAGGCTCCCAGGAGGGTGACGAACTCGCCGGGAGCGACATCGAGCGTGATGTCGTCCAGGACGAGCTGGGGCCCTGCGGGTGTGGCGAAGGACTTCGAGACGTGCTCGATCCGGGCCGCGTACCCGCTGATCTCGGTGCTGTCCGCCGCCTTGGCGAGGGTGGTTGCGGTTGCCATGGTCGTCACCTCCTGGGAACTGGTCGGATTCCGGGCTTACTTGACGCCGAGACCGGCGTCGTCGACCTCGGGCCTGCCCGCGGCCTTCAGGACCTTGTTCAGCGGCTTCAGGTCGTAGATGCCCTTGAGGTCGGGCTTCTCGAGGAGGCCCGCCTTGACCGCGTGCTCGGCTTCGGTGTCCAGCGTCGCCGCGAGCGGGTCGTCGGTGGTCTGGATCGACTTCCACGCCGGGTCGAGGATCTCGGCGGGCAGCGCCTTGCCGGACGACTCCTTGAGTGCGGCGTTGGCGGAGGCCTTAGCCTTGTCCGGGTTGTCCTTGATCCACTGGTTGGTCTTCACCGAGCCGCGCAGGACGGCCTCGACGACCTTCGGGTGCTTGGCGAGGAACTCCTGCGACACGATGATGTTCGTGATCACGAACTTCTTGTCCGGCCACAGGTCGGCCTCGTCGAGGATCACCTTGCCGCCCTCGGCGACCAGCTTCGACGCGGTCGGCTCGGGGACCCAGGCGCCGTCCACGGAACCCGACTTGTAGGCGTCCGGGGTGATCTTGTTGTCGGTGCGGACCACCGACACATCGCCCTTGCCGCTCTCCGCGTCGACCTTCCAGCCCTTCTCGGAGATCCAGTTGAGGAAGGCCACGTCCTGGGTGTTGCCGAGCTGCGGCGTCGCGATCTTCTTGCCCTTGACGTCGTCCAGGGACTTGATCTTGTCCGGGTTCACCACCAGCTTCACGCCGCCGGACGCCGAGCCGCCGATGATGCGCAGGCTCTTGCCGTCGGACTTGGCGTAGCCGTTGATGGCGGGCGACGGGCCGATCCAGCCGATGTCGATCGACTTCGAGTTCAGCGCCTCGATCTCCGAGGGGCCCGCGTTGAACTGCGTGTACTTGGCCTGGGTGGCGCCCAGTTCCTTCTGGAACAGGCCCTCCTGGTCGCCGACGAGCGCGGTGGCGTGCGTGAGGTTCGGGAAGTACCCGATCTTCACCTCGTCGAGGCCCTCGATCTTCTTCGCCCCGGCGGCGATGTCGGCCTTGTCGTTCTTGTCGGAGGCCTCGGAGCCGTAACCGCAGGAGGTGAGCACCACGGCGAGCAGCGGCAGGGCGGCCGCGGCGGCCAGGGCACGGCGGCCGCCGGTGGTGCGTGGTGCGCGGAAGCTGGCAGGCACGGGAGGGGGTCCTCTCGTCGGCCCGGCTCGCACGCCGTCGGGTCGTGTCTACGCCCTCAGGTCGTGGCCGGGAAGGTCGGCAGGTTTTCGTCTTCGCAGATCGATCTCGCGGGGGGTGAGGGCGCGCAAGCGGTGCGCGTACGTCATGCCGCACATCGCCCGACCCCGCCCTGCCCGCTGCCGAGGGCGCCGCTGCCGATGCGGCCGCCCTCCTTCGCGAAGGTCGAGAAGTAATCGATCGAGATCATGGTCAGAAGTCCCAACCCTCGTCGTCGGCGGCCGACTTGGCCTCGTCGGCCGCCTCGTCGCCGGTGGCGAACGCGTCGCCCGCCATGCCCGCCGCGAGCGTCGTGCCGTCCGCCGGGTCGATCAGGAGGAAGGAACCGGTGCGGCGCGACGCGGCGTACGAGTCGAGCGCGATCGGCTCGGCGGTGCGCACCAGGACCCGGCCGATGTCGTTGGCGACGAGCTGCCCGGGGGCGGGGTGCTGGGAGAGGTCGTCGAGGGTGAGCCGCGAGGGGATCTCCTTGACGATCGCCTTGACCGTACGGGTGGTGTGCTTGAGCAGCACCCGCTGGCCGACGGCGAGCGGCTGGTCCGCGACATGGCAGACCGTCGCCTCGATGTCCTGCGTGGTCGGTGGCTGGTCGCCGCTCGGCACGATCAGGTCGCCGCGCGAGATGTCGATGTCGCTCTCCAGGAGCAGCGTCACCGACTGCGGCGTCCAGGCCACGTCCACCGGCTCACCGAGCAGATCGATGCCCGCGATCTTCGACGTACGCCCCGAAGGCAGCACCGTCACGGACTCGCCGACCCGGAAGGTGCCGGCCGCGATCTGCCCCGCGTAACCCCGGTAGTCGGGGTGCTCGGCGGTCTGCGGGCGGATCACGTACTGGACGGGAAGGCGCGCGTGGCAGGAGGTCAGGTCGTGGCTGACCGGGACCGTCTCCAGGTGCTCCAGGACGGTCGGGCCGCCGTACCAGTCCATGTTGGAGGACGGCTCCACGACGTTGTCGCCGGCGAGCGCGGAGATCGGGATCGCGGTGATCTCCGGGACGCCCAACCCGACGGCGTACGCGGTGAATTCCTCGGCGATCTTCGCGAAGACCGTCTCCTCGTACGCGACGAGGTCCATCTTGTTCACGGCGAGCACGACGTGCGGGACGCGCAGGAGCGCGGCGACGGCGGCGTGCCTGCGGGTCTGCTCGATGACGCCGTTGCGGGCGTCGACGAGGACCACGGCCAGGTCGGCCGTCGACGCGCCGGTGACCATGTTCCGCGTGTACTGCACATGGCCCGGCGTGTCGGCCAGGATGAACCGGCGCTGCGCGGTGGCGAAGTAGCGGTACGCGACGTCGATGGTGATGCCCTGCTCGCGCTCGGCCCGCAGACCGTCGGTGAGCAGCGCGAGGTCGGGCGCCTCCTGGCCGCGGCCGAGCGAGACCCGCTCGACGGCCTCAAGCTGGTCGGTGAGGACCGACTTGGAGTCGTGCAGGAGCCGGCCCACCAGGGTGGACTTGCCGTCGTCGACGGACCCGGCGGTGGCGAAGCGCAGCAGGGTGGTGGCCGACAGCTGCTCCGTGGAGAGCGGCTGCGCCTTGTCGGGTCCGGTGGTGCTGGTCATGTCTAGAAGTACCCCTCGCGCTTGCGGTCTTCCATCGCGGCCTCGGAGAGCTTGTCGTCGGCCCTCGTCGCGCCGCGCTCGGTGAGGCGGGACGCTGCGATCTCGGCGATGACGGCGTCCAGCGTGGTGGCGTCGGAGTCGACGGCACCGGTGCAGGACATGTCGCCGACGGTGCGGTAGCGGATAAGCCGCTTCTCGACCGTCTCGTCGTCCTTGGGGCCGCCCCACTCGCCGGCGGTCAGCCACATCCCGGAACGCTTGAACACGTCACGCTCGTGCGCGAAGTAGATCTCGGGCAGCTCGATGCCCTCGCGGGCGATGTACTGCCACACGTCAAGCTCGGTCCAGTTGGACAGCGGGAACACGCGGACGTGCTCACCGGGGGCGTGCCGGCCGTTGTAGAGCTGCCACAGCTCGGGGCGCTGGCGGCGCGGGTCCCACTGCGAGAACTCGTCACGGAGGCTGAACACCCGCTCCTTGGCGCGCGCCTTCTCCTCGTCGCGGCGCCCGCCGCCGAAGACCGCGTCGAACTTCTCGCTCTGGATCTTCTCCGTGAGCGGCACGGTCTGCAGCGGGTTGCGGGTCCCGTCCGGGCGCTCCCGCAGCTTTCCGGCGTCGATGTAGTCCTGCACGGAGGCGACGTGCAGCCGCAGGCCGTGCTCGGCGACCACGCGGTCGCGGTACTCGATGACCTCGGGGAAGTTGTGCCCGGTGTCGACGTGAAGCAGCGAGAAGGGCACCGCCGCGGGAGCGAACGCCTTCAGCGCCAGATGCAGCATGACGATGGAGTCCTTGCCGCCGGAGAAGAGAATCACCGGCCGCTCGAACTCACCCGCCACCTCGCGGAAGATGTGCACCGCCTCGGACTCCAGGGCGTCCAGGTGCGACAGCGCGTACGGGCTGTCGGTGCCCTCGGTCACGGTGGCCACGGTGGTCGTCATGCCAGACCCCTTTCGATGAGCAGCGCGCGCAAGGCCGCCGCGGACTCCTGCACGGTCTGGTCCTGGGACTCGATGCGCAGATCGGGCGACTCGGGTGCCTCGTACGGGTCGTCGACCCCGGTGAGCCCGGAGATCTCGCCCGCCGCCTGCTTGGCGTACAGACCCTTCACATCGCGTACGGAGCAGACCTCGACCGGCGTGGCCACATGGACCTCGATGTACGGCGTGCCGCCCGTCTGGTGGCGCTTGCGCACCGCCTCGCGGCTGTCGGCGAACGGCGCGATCACCGGTACCAGGACCTTCACGCCGTTGCGGGCGAGCAGTTCGGCGACGAAGCCGATCCGCTGCACGTTGGTGTGCCGGTCCTCGCGGCTGAAGCCGAGGCCCGCCGAGAGGAACTCGCGGATCTCGTCGCCGTCGAGCACCTCGACGTGGTGGCCGTCCTCGCCGAGCTTGCCGGCGAGTTCGTACGCGATGGTGGTCTTGCCCGCGCTGGGCAGACCGGTGAGCCAGATGGTGGCTCCGGTGGTCACGTGCTTCTCCTGAGGGTGTGTCTGATCCTGAGTGTGTGTCTGGTCCTGAGTGCTTGTCCGAGTGGCCGTCATCAGTGGATCCCGCACTCGGTCTTGGCGTTGCCCGCCCAGCGTCCGGCGCGGGCGTCCTCGCCCTCCAGGAGGCGGCGGGTGCAGGGCGCGCAGCCCACGGAGCCGTAGCCGTCCATGAGGAGGGGGTTGGTGAGGACGCCGTGCTCGGTGACGTAGGCGTCGACGTCGTCCTGCGTCCAGCGGGCGATCGGCGAGACCTTCACCTTCTGCCGCTTCTCGTCCCAGCCGACGACCGGGGTGTTTGCCCGCGTCGGCGACTCGTCGCGGCGCAGGCCCGTGGCCCAGGCGGCGTACGAAGTCAGGCCCTCCTCAAGGGGCTTGACCTTGCGCATGGCGCAGCACAGGTCGGGGTTGCGGTCGTGCAGCTTCGCGCCGAACTCGGCGTCCTGCTCGGCGACGCTCTGCCGCGGCGTGAGCGTGATGACGTTGACGTCCATCACGGCGGCGACGGCGTCACGGGTGCCGATGGTCTCGGGGAAGTGGTAGCCGGTGTCGAGGAACACCACGTCGACGCCGGGGCGGGCGCGCGACGCGAGGTGGGCGACGACGGCGTCCTCCATGGAGGAGGTCACGCAGAAGCGGCTCCCGAAGGTGTCGACGGCCCACTGGAGGATCTCAAGCGCGGAGGCGTCCTCCAGGTCGCGCCCGGCCTGCTCGGCGAGCGCCTTCAACTCGTCGTTCGTACGCGACTCCTGAGCCTGAGCCGTGGTCATATCTCTTCCCCTCCACCGCTGTTGCGCTGAACTCCCTGGGCGAGCAGCCCGAGGAACTTCAACTGGAAGGCCCGGTTGCACGCGGCGCATTCCCAGGCGCCGTGACCGGTCTCGTTCGGACGCAGATCCTCGTCACCGCAGTAGGGGCAGTAGAAGGGCGCGGCACGCTCGCTCACGAGAGGGCCTCCTCGGAAGCACGCGCCACCCAGGTGGCGAACCGCTCGTCGTCCGCGCGCTCCTGCTCGAAGCGCTTGAGGACCCGCTCCACGTAGTCGGGCAGCTCGGCCGAAGTGACCTTCAGGCCACGGACCTTGCGGCCGAACCCGGCTTCGAGCCCGAGCGCGCCGCCCAGGTGCACCTGGAAGCCCTCGACCTGGTTGCCGTCGGCGTCGAGGACCAGCTGGCCCTTGAGGCCGATGTCGGCGACCTGGATGCGGGCGCAGGCGTTCGGGCAGCCGTTGATGTTGATGGTGATCGGGTGGTCGAACTCCGGGATGCGGCGCTCCAGTTCATCGATGAGCGAGGCGCCGCGCGCCTTGGTCTCGACGATCGCCAGCTTGCAGAACTCGATGCCGGTGCAGGCCATCGTGCCGCGCCGGAAGGGGGAGGGGGTGACCCGCAGATCGAGCGCTTCGAGCCCGGCGACGAGGGACTCGACCTGAGCCTCCTCCACATCGAGCACGATCATCTTCTGCTCGGCGGTGGTGCGGAGCCGGCCCGAGCCATGGGCGTCGGCGACCTCGGCGATCTTCGTGAGCGTGGTGCCGTCCACGCGCCCGACGCGGGGTGCGAAGCCGACGTAGAAGCGGCCGTCCTTCTGCTTGTGCACGCCGAGGTGATCGCGCCAGGTGCCGGTCGGCTGCTCGGGCGCGGGCCCGTCGACGAGCTTCCGCTTCAGGTACTCGTCCTCCAGGATCTGCCGGAACTTCTCCGGGCCCCAGTCGGCGACGAGGAACTTCAGGCGGGCGCGGTTGCGAAGGCGCCGGTAGCCGTAGTCACGGAAGATGCCGATGACACCGCCGTACACGTCCGGCACCTCGTCCAACGGCACCCAGGCGCCGAGCCGCACGCCGAGCTTCGGGTTGGTGGAGAGCCCGCCGCCGACCCAGAGGTCGAAGCCGGGCCCGTGCTCGGGGTGGTTGACGCCGACGAAGGCGATGTCATTGATCTCGTGCGCGACGTCGAGCTGAGGCGATCCGGAGACGGCGGACTTGAACTTACGGGGCAAGTTCGAGAAGTCGGGGTTGCCGATGAAGCGGCGCTGGATCTCGTCGATCGCGGGGGAGCCGTCGATGATCTCGTTCTCGGCGATACCGGCGACGGGCGAGCCGAGGATGACGCGGGGCGTGTCACCACAGGCCTCGGTAGTGGAGAGCCCCACGGCCTCAAGCCGCTCCCAGATCTCGGGAACGTCCTCGATGCGGATCCAGTGGTACTGGACGTTCTGCCGGTCGGTGAGGTCGGCGGTGCCGCGCGCGAACTCCTGCGAGATCTCACCGATGACCCGCAGCTGCTCGGTGGTGAGCCGTCCGCCGTCGATCCGCACCCGCAGCATGAAGTACTCGTCGTCCAGCTCTTCGGGCTCCAGGATGGCGGTCTTGCCGCCGTCGATCCCCTGTCGGCGCTGGGTGTAGAGCCCCCACCAGCGCATACGCCCCCGAAGATCGTTGGGGTCGATGGAGTCGAACCCACGCTTCGAGTAGATCGTCTCAATGCGTGTCCGCACATTGAGACCGTCGTCGTCCTTCTTGAACTGTTCGTTGCCGTTGAGCGGCGTGAAGTGGCCAACGGCCCACTGGCCCTCACCACGGTGACGGCTCACCTTGCGCTTGGGCGCGGCAGTCGTGGGGTTTTCGGGGGTGGCAGCCATGGCTATACGTCCTTCAAGGCGGGCTGAGGGCGGCTCTGACCTGCACACTTCGCGCTAGGGGCGCGGCGGTGCGCTAGGGGATGGTCAAGCAGGGGGAGTCGTCGGCGCTGGTGCTGTCAGCTCGCCGGACACATGGCGCTGGACATGCGGCCGAGATCGACGTGACGTCGACTCACCAAGGCAATTCCAGTGCGATCCATGGCGGAAGCGTGTCACGGGACTTTAGACCCAGTCCACCAGTGTCCGTAATCTGGACACTCTCGTCCCACTTCATGAGACGTCGTGACGTGGGTCACTTGCGACGCTCCACCGGCGGCACCATGAGGTGCCGATCCCCTTCGCGGTCCCTTCGGGCCCCGACGTGAAGCCCTCGTGGTCGGATTCAGGCCCCCGGCCAAGGCCCCGGCGCAGCCACATCCGGCTCCTGCTCCACCTTCGTGTCGAAAAGCTTGAAGCCGCGCCGCAGGTAGTTGTCCATCGCGTGCTCGCCGTCCTTGGAGCAGGTGTGCAGCCACACCCGCTTCGTCGGCGTGAGCTCCGGCCACCGCTCGGCCAGGTCCCAGGCGCGGCGGACGCCCTGCGAGAGCAGGTGGCCGCCGATCCGGCGGCCCCGGAAGGCGGGGATGAGACCGAAGTAGACGATCTCGACGACTCCGTCCTCCTGCGCGGCCAGTTCGACGTATCCGGCCGGCGTCCCCTTCTCGTACGCGACCCAGGTCTCGACGCCCGGCTTCCCGAGCTCCTCCTGCCACTGGGCGTAGGAGAGGGAGAGCCGGTCCGTCCAGCGGATGTCGCCGCCGACGGAGGCGTAGAGGAAGCGGCTGAACTCGGGGGAGGGGATCTCGGCCCTGACGATCCGCAGATCGTCGCCCTCGGGTGCGGCGGCGGGGAGCAGATCGGTGGGAGCGGTCTGCTCCAGGGACCACGTGGTGACAGTGATGCTCATGCGGGTCAGCGAATCATGAGCCGCGCACCCTGGCCAAAGGGGTCCGGGATGCGGGAAGATCCCGCAGCGCTCTGCCACCCCCCGCATTCTTCTAGCTGGAGGATGTCCCATGGCCCGCCGCACACCCCGCGGCCTGCTCGCCGCGGCCACCGTCACCGTGGCCCTCGCGACGCTTGCCGCACCCGCTTCGGCCTCGGCCGACCCGCAGGCCCGCGTTTTCATGGTCAACCCCGTCCAGTCGTCGGGGGACCAGACCCTCGTCGACGCCAAGGATTCCGCGAGCTCCGTACCCGAGAGCGCCTACGCAACCGCCGCCCTGCGCCATCTCGACGCGAGCGGCGGGCTCAACGGGAAGTGGGCGTACGTCAGATCGGACACCGGTGCCTCGGCCAAGATCGCGGACGTCGGAACGTACTCCCGCGACGACGACCAGTTCGAGCAGGTCATGGCGTACTTCTGGGTCAATGAGTCACAGGAGTATCTGCAGAGCCTCGGCTTCGGGACCGAGCTGCCGGGTGCCAACGACCGCGCCCAGCCCGTCCGCATCAATCAGTGGGGTGCGGACAACTCCTACTTCACCGACAAGAAGGCCGAGATCCGCTTCGGCAAGGGCGGCGTCGACGACGCCGAGGACGCGGAGGTCGTCATCCACGAGTACGGGCACGCCGTGCATCACGCACAGGTGCCCGGCTTCGGCACCTCCCTGGAGGCCGGGTCGATCGGCGAGGCCTGGGGCGACTATCTGGCGGTGTCGGTCGGCGCGTACGCGGATGCCAAGTACGGCTGGCCCGCGAAGGCGGACCTCGCCTGTGTCGCGGACTGGGACGCCGTCTCGTACTCCGACGCCCCGCACTGCCTGCGCCGGATCGACAGCGACAAGACGTACGCCGACCGGGAAGGCGAGGTGCACGCGGACGGTGAGATCTGGTCCCGCGCGCTCTTCGACATCCGCGGCGCGCTCGGTGCGCGTACCGCTGACCGGATCATTGTGAACGCCCAGTTCGGGTTTGCGCCCGACACGAGCTTTGAGGACGCGGCCGTGACGACGATTGCGACCGCGCAGAAGATGTATGGCAAGGGGGCGGCTGATGCCGTGCGTAAGGCCTTCCAGGCTCGGGAGATACCCGGGGTGTGAGCCCCGGTGCGTCCTGCCGCCGGTGGTCACCCCTGCCGGCGGCAGGTCGCCTTTCTGCGGCGCCATTGTGGCTGGTCGCGCAGTTCCCCGCGCCCCTTCGGGGCGCTCCCGATCCGCCCCTCAAGGCTCCGCCACCCCCCGCGCCCTCCGCACCGCGGGCGCCGTCGAGTGCGGAAGCAGGCTCGCCGTGTTGTCGGGCAGGAGCACCTCGACGTCCACGTCCTCCGGGAAGCGGTACGGGCGGTGGGCGAGGAGGCCGCCCAAGTAGCGGCGTACTCGGGAGAGTTCGGCGCGGACCGTCACCGTGCGGGCCGGGTCGCCGAACATGTCCTCGGCGAGGTCCGAAGCGCTGCGCCCCGTCGGGTGCGTACTGAGGAGGTAGAGCAACTCCGCGTGGCGCGGGCTCAGTTCGTGGGTCCAGTCGCCGGTGCCGCCGCCCTCGACGGTGACCGTCCAGCGGCGCGGACCGCTCACGTCGAGGATCACGCGGGTCGCGGCGAGCGGCTGGGGTTCCTCCTCGACGCGGACCAGCCAGCCGCCGGGCAGCGGCTCCACCGCGCAGGTGCCGAGCGAGGGCAGCCAGGTGTGCCCCGAGGCAAGGGACTTGGGCAGGGATATGCGGTCCATCGGCGGCATCCCCGTGACCGCGGCCGTCCAGCCGTCGGGGTCCACCGCGACGGCGCGCCCGTCGAGCCGGGCGAGGACCGGCGCCGCCACCGTCCGCAGCCGGTCGAGCGTCGTCAGATGGTTCTCCCGCAGCCGTGCCTCGGCGAGCTTGGCCACCGAGTCGACCAGGGCGAGCGTCGCCGGATGCATCGTGTTGAGCGGGCCGCTGACGTCGACGACGCCGATGAGCCGGCCGGAGCGGGGATCGGTGATGGGCGCGCCCGTGCACGTCCACGCGTGGTGGGTCTCCACGAAGTGCTCGGCGGAGAACACCTGCACGGGCCTGCGCACCACGAGCGGCGTACCTATGCCGTTGGTGCCGACGATGCTCTCGCCCCAGTCGGCGCCCAGTTCGAAGCCGAGCGAGTCGGCCTTGCGCAGCACCGTGGAGTTTCCCTCGCGCCACAGGACCCGGCCGTCGGCGTCACAGACGACCATGATGTGGTGCGCCACGTCAGCCACCGAGACGAGGGCGTTCCGCAGCAGCGGAAGGACCTCCAACAGGGGCGATGCGCGGCGCCGCTCCTCCAGCTCCTCGACGCTCAGGAGCCGGGACCTGAAGTCCCGGTCCGGGTCGACCCCGTCGTTCAGCATGCGCCCCCAGGACTCACCGATCACCGGACGCGGCAGCACGCGCGGCCGCTGCCCGCAGAGCGCGGCGTGGCGGACATTCGCGAGCAGCCGCGCGGCCTGCGTGCAGTCCATGGTGGAGATCCTCGCGAGATTGATCGTCGACGTCGCGGTCATCACTGAGTCCTTCCCGAACAGACCAGTGCGTCGGGGCCCGTACTCAATCGTGCCCCTTCGACGCCCGCAAGGGTATTAGTTCGGGAATAAACAATTCACTTGCAACCTCATGCAACCCTCGCGAACAGCCGTGCGGGAGTCGAGGCTTGGCCCAACGCCGTTCGCGCGGCGTTCACGCTCCTCAACGGGGCCTGAAAGCGGGGGTGGTGCCGTGTCGGCGCAGCACCACCCCCGTGACCTCGGTCAGTCCGTGATGCGAGGGGCGGCACGCTCCACCACGGCCGCCAGATCGAGCGTGTGCGGCAGCGTCCCGAACGCCGACCCCCAGTCCCCGCCGAGCCGCGACGCGCAGAACGCGTCGGCCACCTCCGGGGACGCGTACCGCACGAGCAGCGAGCCCTGCAGCACCGTCGCCATCCGCTCGGCGAGCCGCCGCGCCCGCGCCTCGGCGCCCTCCAGATCGGCCAGTTCGGTCAGCAGGCCCTTGATCGCGCCGTCCAGGCGGTAGTCGGCGCCGCGCGCGAGCCCGACCTCCTGGAGGAAGGCGTTCAGCGCCAGCGGCTCCCGTTGCAGCGCCCGCAGCACATCCAGTGCCTGTACGTTTCCCGAGCCCTCCCAGATCGAGTTGAGCGGCGACTCGCGAAGCAGCCGCGGCATCCCCGACTCCTCGACGTAGCCGTTGCCGCCGAGGACTTCGAGCGCCTCCACCGCGTGCGGCGTGCACCGCTTCGTCACCCAGTACTTCGCGGCCGGCACCGCGATCCGCAGGAACGCCCGCTCCTGCTCGCTCCCGTCGTCGTACGCCGCCGCGAGCCGCAGCGCGAGCGTCGTGGCCGCCTCCGACTCCAGGGCCAGATCCGCGAGGACGTTGCGCATCAGCGGCTTGTCGACGAGCTTGCCGCCGAAAGCCTCGCGGTACGTGGCGTGGTGCACGGCCTGTGCGACGGACTGCCGCATGATCGCCGCCGACCCGACGACACAGTCGAGCCGCGTCGCCGCCACCATCTCGATGATGGTGCGCACCCCGCGCCCTTCCTCACCGACCCGGCGCGCCCAGGTCCCGTCGAACTCGACCTCGCTCGACGCGTTCGACCTATTGCCCAGCTTGTCCTTGAGCCGCTGAATGGCAAAGGCGTTACGCGTTCCGTCCGCGAGCACACGCGGTACGAGAAAGCACGTGAGTCCCGCGTCGGTCTGCGCGAGCACGAGAAAACCGTCGGACATAGGAGCGGAACAGAACCACTTGTGCCCCGTCAGCTCATAGGTGCCTTCATCGGCAAGCGCCCGCGCCCGCGTCGTATTCGTCCGTACGTCGCTGCCGCCCTGTTTCTCGGTCATCCCCATGCCGAAGAGCACACCGGCCTTCTGGGACGCGGGCCGAAGACCTTCGTCGTACACGAGAGAAGTCAGCCGCGGCTCCCACTCGGCGGCGAGCGCGGGATCGGCCCGCAGCGCGGGCACTGCCGCGTGCGTCATCGACAGGGGGCAGCCGTGACCCGCCTCCACCTGCGTCCACACCAGAAATCCCGCCGCGCGCCGCAGATGCCCGCCGGGCCGCACCCAGGCGGTGGTGAGACCCGACGAGACGGCCTTTCCGAGCAGCCGGTGCCACGCGGGATGGAATGCGACTTCGTCGACGCGATGGCCGTATCGGTCATGGGTGTGCAGAACGGGCGGATTCTCATTGGCGAGGAACCCCCATTCCCGCGCCTGCGCGGAGCCCGCCGCGCGCCCGAGTTCGGAGAGTTGCTCATGCGCGGTACTGAGCAGCGCGGGGTCGAGGTGCCGTTCGATTCCCTCGACAAGTGCCCGGTCCGCCGTAAAGACGTCATATCCCACCAGGGGCGGAGCCTGGTTGGTCACGGTGTGGGTGGTGGCTGCCATGCCGCTACGGTAAGGAGGTGCACCAGGCAAAAGAAACACCCGGGCGGCCGTCGGGCCGCTGGACCCGGGCCCGCGCTCTCTACAGCAACGTCTCCAAGCGCAGGACCGCCTGGCTGCTGCTCAAAGACACGGTCAACTCGTGCGTGGAATACCGGATCCTGGGCCTTGCGGCCGAGGCGGCGTTCTTCACCCTCCTCTCCGTGCCGCCGCTGCTGCTCAGCCTGATCGGCCTGCTCGCGTACGTCGACCGGTGGACCGGCGCGAACACGATCGCCAGCGTGGAGAACAACATCCTGGAGGCGTCCCGCACGGTCCTGTCCGACAGGGGCGTCAGCCAGATCGCGCAGCCGATACTGGAGGACGTGATGCGGGTCGGCAGGCCCGACGTCATCTCCATCGGCTTCCTCTTCGCCCTGTGGTCGGGCTCGCGCGCGGTGAACGTCTTCATCGACACGATCACGGTCATGTACGGGTTGGACGGCGCACGCGGCATCGTCAAGACCCGTCTCCTTGCCTTCGGCCTGTTCATCGTGGCGCTGCTGATCGGCTCGGTGGCGCTGCCGCTGATGGTGGCGGGGCCCGACGCGGTGGTCCAACTGGTGCCGGGCTCCACGACGGTGGTGCAGATCGTGTACTGGCCGGTGGTGATACTCCTGTCGATCGTCTTCCTCACGACCCTCTACCACGTGTCCGTACCGGTGCGGTCGCCCTGGGTGGAGGACATGCCGGGCGCGCTGATCGCCCTTGGCATGTGGGTCCTCGGCAGCTTCCTGCTCCGCATCTATCTCACCAGCACGGTCGAAGGCCCCACGATCTACGGCTCGTTGGCGGCGCCGGTCGCGGTGCTGCTGTGGATCGGCGTCTCCGCGTTCGCGGTGCTTGTGGGCGCGGCCGTGAACGCGGCGATCGACCGGGTGTGGCCGTCCGTCGCCACGGCGGCGGCGCGGGCCGCGAACGAGCGGATCCGTGAGGCGCGGGCGGCGGAGGTGGTGGCCCGCGCGGCGGCCGCGCGGGAGGCCTCCCAGGACCCGGACGACCCGGACATGCCGTCCGAATTCCCCGAACGCTGGTCGAAGTTCCTCCCGCCGGACGATGTGTCGTCGCGGCTGCGGACGCATGCGAAGAAGAACGGGGGCGAGGAGGAGCCCCCGGAGTAGGGGGCTCTGCGGGGCAATCGGGTGGGGAGCGGGGTCTGGGGCGTAGCCTCACCGCTTCCAGACGCCCAGTTCCGCATGCTCCCGAGCGAAATCGGCGAAGTCACGAGGGGCCCGCCCCAGAATCCGCTGAACCCCCTCGGAGAGGTACGCGTTGCGGCCGTCGAGATTCGTCTCGAAGAGTTCGATCAGGAACTCCGCCTCCTCCGCCGGCACCCCGTACTCCGCGAGAGCACCCCCGTACTCCCGCGCGGAAACCGGCACATACCGAATCTCCCGCCCCGCAGCCGCCGATATCTCCGCCACCGCGTCCCGGAACGAAAGCAGCCGTCCCCCGGAGACCTCCACGACCTGCCCCGCGTACCGGTCGTCGGCCGCGCCGAGCACCGCCACCACCACATCCGCGATGTCCCGCGTGTCGATGAACGGCTCGAGCACCTCCCCGGCGGGGAACACCAGCTCCCCGGCCCGCATGCCGTCAAGCAGCGGACCCTCGCTGAGGTTCTGGGCGAACCAGCTGGCCCGTACGACCGTCCACTGCGCCCCGGACTCCCGCACCGCCCGCTCGGCCGGCTCCGCCTGGTCCTCGCCCCGTGCCGAGAGCAGCACGATCCGCCGTACGCCGAGCGCCACCGCCTGCCGGGCCAGCGCGCCCACCGCATCGCCCGCGCCGGGCGCCCCGACGTCCGGCTGGTACGCGAGGTACGCCGCGTCCGCGCCCCGCAGCGCCTCCTCCCACGTCGTGGGGTCGTACCAGTCGAAGCGCACCGCGCCCGACCGCGAAGCGGCCCGCACCGTGAACCCGGCCGCATCGGCGGCCTCCGCGACCCGGCGCCCGGTCTTGCCGGAAGCGCCCGTGACCAACACGGTCTTGTTCTGCGTCTGCTGTGTGTTCAGTGCGTTCTCTGTCATGACTTCAGTGAACTGCCGCGCGCCACAAGGAACCATCCGTCAGGGACTCACTCCCATACGCGTGCGTCTACGCTTCCGGTATGGACGTACTCGCAGGCTTGCTGGAGGGCCCGCGCGCGCGGGGAGCCTTCATGATCCGGGCGTGCTTCGAGCCGCCCTGGGCCGTCCGGATCGCGGACGAAGCGCCGCTCTCGGTGATGATCATGGTCCGCGGCAACGCCTGGATCGTGCCCGACGACGGGGCGGCGCCCCAGCTGATCCGTCCCGGCGACGTCGCGATCGCCCGCGGCCCCGACCACTACACCTGCGCCGACGACCCGGCGACGCGACCGCTCGCCGAGATCCAGCCGGGCGAGCGCTGCGTGCCGCTCGGCGGCCCCCCGTTCGGCCAGTACAAGGACCTCGGCCTGCGGGCCTGGGGTCAGTCGCTCGACAGCCCCGTCGAGATGCTGATCGGGACCTATCAGGCGCGCGGCGAGATCACCGGACGGCTCCTCGACGCGCTGCCCCCGTTGCTCGTGCTGCCCACCGACGTGTGGGACTGCCCGCTCACCCCGCTGCTCGCCGACGAGATCGCCAAGGACGAGCCGGGCCAGGACGTCGTCCTCGACCGGTTGCTCGACCTGCTGATGATCGCCTCGCTGCGTGCCTGGTTCTCGCGGCCGGAGGCGGCCGCGCCCGCCTGGTACAAGGCGATGAGCGACCCGGTCGTCGGACAGGCGATCCGGTTGCTCCAGGACGACCCCGCGCACCCGTGGACCATCGCCGCGCTCGCCGCGAAGGCGGGGGTCTCGCGGGCCGCGCTCGCCCGGCGGTTCACCGAGCTGGTGGGCGAGCCGCCGATGGCGTATCTGACGGGCTGGCGGCTCGCGCTCGCCGCCGATCTGCTGCGGGACGGCGAGCAGACGATCGCCGCGATCGCCCGCCGCGTCGGGTACGGCAGCGCGTTCGCGCTGTCCAGCGCCTTCAAGCGGGTGTACGGGGTCAGCCCCCAGGAACATCGGTCGCGGGCGGCGTAGCGTGTCGGGCATGGTGTACGCGGAGCGGGCGTCCCGCGTGGCCGGCGCGGTGCTGTGGACCCGCACCGGCGCCGGTGACGCCCGGAGCGTGCGGCCCGTCCTGCCCGACGGCTGCATGGATCTGCTCTGGTCCGGTGGCAGACTCCTGGTCGCGGGACCGGACACCCGCGCGTACCACCCGGGCCCGGAGTCGGCAGCCGACCGCTACGTCGGCATCCGCTTCTACCCCGGCACCGCCCCCGCCTTCCTCGGCGTCCCCGCGCACGAACTGCGCGACCGGCGCGTCGAGTTGACCGACCTGTTGCCGTCCGCCGAGGCGCGCAGGCTGACCGAGCGGATGGAAGCGGCCCCGGATCCGGTGGCAGCCCTGGATTCCCTCGCTCTGGAGCGCGCGGCCCGCGCGGAGCCGCAGGACCCGCTGATCACGTACGTCGTGAAGGCACTTGAGGCGGGGCGGAGCGTCGCGGCGACCGCTGCGGATGCGGGCGTCAACACCCGCCTCCTGCACCGGCGTTCACTGGCCGCGTTCGGCTACGGCCCCAAGACCCTCGGCAGGGTGCTGCGACTGCAGCGGGCCCTCGCCCTGGCCCGGGACGGAGTGCCGTACGCGGAGACGGCCACCGTCGCCGGCTTCGCCGACCAGGCTCATCTGGCCCGCGACGTAAAGGAGTTGACGGGGCTGCCCCTTGGCGAACTACTGCGCGGGCGCTAGGGGTGCGAAAAGGTCGACGCTGTTGCCGTCCGGGTCCAGGACAGTGGCGTACCGCTGCCCCCACTCCGCGTCGAACGGCTTGAGCTCACTGCGGTATCCCGCACAGGTCAGGTCCGCGTAGGCCGCGTCGACGCCCTCGGGTGTCTCGCAGTGGAAGGCGAGACCGATGCGGCCCGCGCTCTGCGGCGGCTCCCAGCCCTGGACGAACGAGCGGATGGTCTCCTCCGTGTCGAAGGCGATCCGCAGACCGCCCGGCAGCGCCGCCTCCACATGCGGTTGGCGGTCAGATCCGGCCGGGAAGTCGAGGCCGAGGCGGCGGTAGAATTCAAGAGCGGCGGCCATGTCCGAGACGACGAGGCCGACGAGATCGAAGCGGGGTGTGATGTTCGTGTTCATGCCTCGCAGCGTAGGCAGCGGCCCCGGCCCCGGTCTTGAAGGAAACGGACGCCGCGCCACTCCTTGCCGCCGCCCGCTCACGGTCGTACATGTGCAGAGAGAGAAGGCACGTACGGGCCGACACGGGAGATGACCGACATGTGCGCCATGCCCACGGCGACCGCACCCAGCAAGTACCCGCTCAGCCCTGTACGCCTGGAGGCCGATTTCGACCCCGCGCTGTCCCGCTGGCTCTGGCTGGTGAAGTGGCTGCTCGCGATACCGCACTACGTCGTGCTGTTCTTCCTCTGGATCGGATTCTTGCTGGTCACCGTGGTCGCGTTCTTCGCGGTTCTGATCACCGGCGGCTATCCACGGGCGCTGTTCGACTTCAACGTCGGTGTACTGCGCTGGAGTTGGCGCGTCGAGTACTACGCGTACGGATCGCTCGGCACCGACCGCTATCCGCCCTTCACGCTGCGGGACGTCGCCGACTATCCGGCCCACCTGGACATCGCGCACCCCGAGCACCTCTCCCGCGGCCTGGTCCTCGTCAAGAGCTGGCTGCTCGTCCTGCCCCAGCTCCTGGTGGCCGCACTGATGTCGGGCGGCTACCGCTTCAACGGCGGGCTCGCCGGGCTCCTCGCCTTCTACGCCGGCGTCTCGCTGCTCTTCACAGGCCGCTACCCGAGGGGCATGTACGACCTCAACATCGGTCTGCACCGCTGGGTCGCGCGCGTCATGGCGTACGGCCTGCTGCTCACGGACGTGTATCCGCCGTACCGCCTCGATCAGGGGGAGCGGGAGCCCCTCGGCTGACTGTCCCGGTCCGCGAATCCTCGCTACGGTGGGAGCCATGGACTTGCCGAGCGACAACCGACTGGCGGCTGCCGTCGTGGCCCACCGAGGCCGTGTGCTGCTCGTGCGGCGCAGTGAGACCGAGCGTTTCCTGCCGCGGGTGTGGGGCGTTCCCTGCGGGAAGCTCGATCCGGACGAGAGTCCGGGGGCGGGCGTGCTGCGGGAGCTCAAGGAGGAGACCGGGCTGCTCGGCGAGGTGCTGCGCAAGGTCGGCGAGTCGTCCTTCGTCAGCCGGTATCACGGGCACGAGGTGAAGAACTGGCAGGACAACTTCCTTGTCAGGCCGCTCACTTTCGACGTGTCCCTTCCGCTGCCCGATCAGGAGTACCGCTGGCTCGCGCCTGCCGACATCGGCACGGTCGAGATCGACGACTACAACCGGGACATCGTGGAGCAGGCGTTCAGCGCGACGGCGTTCAGCTCCTGGCGCTGACCTCCTACCGGCTGAGCTGACTCCTACCGGCTGATCAGACCCGCCAGCGACTCCAGTTCCGCCAGGTACTCCTTGACCTCCATCGGCCGTTTGGCGACCGCCTCCGCGCGGCCGCCCGAGTCGGCCTCGGCTTCGGTCTCGGTCTCGGCGAACACGTCCGTGTAGGTGCGCCGCCCCGACCCGGTCTCCAGGAACAGCGTCACCGTCGTCTCCGCCGACGCGCACCACGCGCGGTGCAGGGCGTACGACGGAAGGCCGTAGCTGCTGCCCGCCCCGTACTCCGCGTTCTGGGTGAGCCGCAGCAGTGCGGCGCCCGCAGGTTCGAGGAGCCAGTGGCCCTCCTCGTCGGAAAGGGACTCCCGGTACCAGGACGCCGCGAGCCCACCGCCGGTCGCGCTCTCGGCGCTCTTGACCGACTCGTACAGCTCCATGCCGAGGGTGCCCCGCACCACGTAGGAGGCAAGCGGGGAACGGTGGTTGTGGATGTCCTCGCGGCCCGTCGTACGGGTGCCCGGATGCCAGATGTGGGCGCGCAGCATGTGCCGGGGACCGCCGTCGACCAGGAGCAGCTTGTCGAAGCCGAGCACATGGCGGTACGAGAGGAGTGCGCAGCCCGAGGGGTCGCCGACGCCCGTCGCCAGCTCGCGCACCAGGGCAGGGAGCCGCTCGGGTGCGCCGAGCCGGGCGACGACCGTGCGGGCCGCCCGCACCAGGTCCTCCTCGGGCAGCCCTTCCAGGGCCCCTTCGAGCAGCCGCCGGGCCCCGTGCACATGCCGCCCACCCATGCGGTCACTCTCCCCCTGGTCGCGAGCGCGCCGGGGGATCACCTACCCGGCTGATACATCCATACGGCATGTGCCCGCAGCGCCGAAAGGCCTTGATAGGTCATCCACATCGGGCGGCCGAGATCGAACCCGTCCCAGTTCCAGATCCCGTCGTCCTGCTGCCGCCACACCGCGCCCACCGCTCCCGACAGGAGCGAACGCCAGGCCTCTTCGCGGCCCTCGTCGGCGGCGATCTCCCAGGCGTCCGGCGTGAGCAGCGCCCGCACCATCCAGGCGGCGGTGAAGTGCCGTACGGCAAGGACCTCTTGGCGCCAGGAGTCGACCGGGTGCGGGCGGCGCACCTCCTCCTGGGTGTTGCGCAGGTCGGCGCAGTCCTCGTGGTCCGGGGTCGGGCATGCGAGCAGCCAGCGGATGCCGTCCTCGCGGGCGGCGCGCGTGTTGCTGTCCTCGCCGAGCACCCGCGCCGCGCGGTCGAGCGCGACCACGGCCTGAGCGGTGTGCACAGAGGACGGGCGCGTGACGGGGGCGCGCAGGGCCGGGCCCCAGCAGCGCCGGTGCTCCCGCTGGGGATCGGTGATCGTCCGGTCGACCAGCTCGGCCCGAAGGCGCGTCAGGGCGGGCGAGTCGGGCGCCGCGCGCAGCAGTCCGCGCAGCATCGTCGTCACGACATGGGTCCTGCCGAGCCCCGACGGCTCCAGCTCCTCGGTGAAGCGCGCCGAGCACTGCGTCGCCTCCTCCGCGAGCCGCACCGGGTCCGCGCCCGCCCGCGCGAGCGCCCCGAGCACAAGGGCGGTCACCTCGGGGCGGGGTGTGGAGCCCTGTGAGCGGGCCGCCCAGCCGCCGTCCGCGAGGCGCAGCCGCCACAGCGTCTCGACGAGCTCCGATGTGCGCAACCGGCCGTCGGGCAGGCCCAGTTCGAGCGCGATGTGCAGTCCGTAGGCGGTGCCGGTCGGCGTGGGCCGCACCGGCCGGGTGGGCTCGTCGAGCGCGTGTGCCCAGCCGGTGAGGCGGCCGCGCTCCGGGTCGTCGAAGGTGGCGAGCTCGGCGGTGAGCGTCGCGTGGGTGGCCGCCATCAGCTGCGGCAGCGGTCCGGGGGCGGGTGCGACGGCGGCCGGGGTGCGGGGTTCAGGGACACGGATGGTGGCGTCCGCCCCGGCTCTGGCCCGGATCAGCGCCGCCGCGAGCCACGCGGCGACACTCGTACCGATGCCGCTGACCGCCGCGATTCCATAGCGGGCCGTGTCGCCGGATATCGCGTCCGGCAACACGCCCACCAGGGACTGGAACACCGCGTACCCCGCCGCCGCGCAGCCGAAGCCGCCCAGCCAGCCCACGAAACGGCTGGGGCGGGAGTCGTCCGGCGGGGGAGGAGGTGGGGCCGACGGCCGCAACGGGCCGCGGCCCAGCCGCGGTTGTGACAAGGGGTGCTCCCTCCCCCTCAAGGCGGCACGTGGTTCGTCGTTGACCCCCAGTCTAGTGCTGAGTCACACGGAAACCCCGGTGAAGGTGAACGTGAACTCCGCCGGAGCGGCGTGGAGTTCGTGCGGAGGCAGCACAGCGGGCCCGCAGGACTGCGAACCGATGCCCTGCTGGCCGTGGTCGAGATGGACCCACACCGTGTCGCCCGGGGAGAGATCCGTGCGGTGCCTGGCCGCGTCCAGTTGCTCGGTCGTCCAGCGCCGCGCCGTGAACCAGAACGCCGGATCGCCTTCGACGCGTACGCCGTCGCCGGCGAGGGCGGTGCGCAGCTCGGCCCAACGGACGTCCGCACGGGCGCCGTTCTCCTGCGGGTAGACGTACGGGGTCTGCATCCGGTCGACCGGCATGGAGTGCCGGCCGACGACGGAGGCCGCCGCCGTGTCCGGATACGCTTCGCCGGGTCCGCCGCCGAACCAGTGCGCGTACCCGTACGCGGCCGGAAGCCCGAGCCGGACACCGAGCCGGGGCAGCGGCACCGGCCACTCGCCCTCGGGCGCGACGGAGACCGTGATCCGCAACCGGGAGCCGTCGGACGTCCAGCGGTACACGGCGCGCAGGCCGATGTCGCGCGCGGCGGGCGCCACGCGGGTGCGGACGGTGAGCGCGTCGTCGGTCAACTCGACATCATCCAGGCGGTGTTGCATGCGATGCAGGCCCAGCTCGCGCCAGAGCACGCCGTTGCGCCGGTCGGACTGCCAGGACGCTCCGTTGTCGTTGTCGGTGGGGGCGCGCCAGACGTCCAGACGCGGGGCGGCCCGCAGCGGGATGCCGCCGAGGGTGCGCAGTTCGCCGGTGCGGGCGTCGAAGGTGCCGGGGCCCAGGGTGACGCGGCCGAGCGTGACGGGGCCGGTGTCGGGCGTGGGGCGTGCGCCGGTCGCGGCGCGGGTGGCGGGGCGCGGCACGACGGGGAAGTCGGCCCGCGCCACGACGTGATCGAGCCTCGTCCAGTTCGTCTCCACGGCGACCGCCGCCGTCACGTGCAGCCGCGTCTCGACGTCACGGGACTCCAACGGCACGTCCGGAAGCTTGAGTTCGACGGATTCACCCGCCGCGAGGTCCTTCGGCACGGCCAGTTCACCGCCCTCGTCGGCCGTGTCGCCGTCGCTCACGTACGTCCACTCGAAGTCCAGGTGGGAGAGGTCGGCGAAGTCGTGCAGATTGGTGATCCGGACCGTCCCCGCCGCCCCGTCGTACGCGAAACGCACCGGCTGGATGACCGCCTTGTAGTCCGTCAGGCCCGGCGACGGCACCCGGTCGGGGAAGAGCAGTCCGTCGCAGACGAAGTTCCCGTCGTGCAGCTCCTCGCCGAAGTCGCCGCCGTAGGTGAAGCCGAACTCCGCGTGTGCGATGCCGTGGTCGATCCACTCCCAGATGAAGCCGCCCTGGTTGCGCTCGTGCGCCTCGAAGAGCTTCTGGTACTCGCTCAGGCCGCCCGGGCCGTTGCCCATCGCGTGCCCGTACTCGCAGAGGATGAAGGGCAGTTGGCGGCGCGATGCGGGGCCGTCGTCGTCCTCCCTGCGGCCGATCCGCTCGACCTCGGCGTGATCGGCGTACATGCGCGAGTACATGTCGGTGTCCGCGCAGGAACGGTCGCCCTCGTAGTGGATGAGGCGGTCGGAGTCCCGCTCGCGGATCCAGCGGGCCATCGCGGTCAGGCCGCGGCCCGTGCCGCACTCGTTGCCGAGGGACCAGATGATCACCGAGGCGTGGTTCTTGTCGCGCTCGACCATGCGGGCCGCGCGGTCCAGGAGGGCGGGCGTCCAGCGTTCGTCGTCGACGGGATTGGCGCGCCAGTCCTGGAAGGTGAAGCCGTGGGTCTCCAGATCGCACTCGTCGATGACCCACAGGCCAAGATCGTCGCAGAGGTCGAGGAACGCCGGGTGCGGCGGATAGTGGCTGGTGCGGACCGCGTTGATGTTGTGCTGCTTCATCAGGCGGATGTCGGCGCGCATCGTGGCGAGGTCGAGGGTGCGGCCCGTCTCCGGGTGGAACTCGTGCCGGTTCACGCCCCGGAACAGGATGCGGCGGCCGTTGACCTTGATGACACCGCCCTCGACGGCGACCGTGCGGAAGCCGATCCGCAGCGGGATCCGCTCGCCCGCCGTGGCGAGCACACCGTCGTACAGACGGGGCGTCTCGGCCGTCCACGGCTCGACGGCCACCGTCACCGCGTCGCCGGTCGCGACGTCGATGCCCAGCTCGGGCACGGTGACCCGCCCCGCCACGTCGGAAGCGACCCGCAGCGTTCCCGTCCCCGCGCGATGGTCGTACGAGGCATGCGTGAAGAAGTCGAGCGCGCAGCCCTCGGGGCGGTGCAGGAGGGTAACGTCGCGGAAGATGCCCGGCAGCCACCACTGGTCCTGGTCCTCCAGATACGAACCGGACGACCACTGGTGGACACGGACCGCGAGGACGTTGCCCTCGCGGCGCAGCAGATGCCCCACGGCGAACTCGTGCGGAAGGCGGGACCCCTTGAACTCGCCGAGGTCCGTGCCGTTCAGCCAGACACGGGCGCAGGACTCGACCCCGTCGAACCGCAGCACGTTCCCGCCGTCCGCGGGCCAGTCGCCCGGCAGGTCGAAGACGCGCAGGTGGTCGCCGGTGGGGTTCTCGGTCGGTACGCGGGGCGGGTCGACCGGGAAGGGATAATTCACGTTGGTGTAGGCGGGCGCGCCGTGGCCCTGGAGCGCCCAGGTGCCGGGCACCGCGATGTCGGCCCAGGAGGCGGCGTCGTACCCGTCGGATGCGAAGGAGTCGTCGGCGGATCCTGCGGTGGCGGAGAGGCGGAAGCGCCAACTGCCGTTCAGGGAGAGGGCGGCGGCGTCCGACCGCGCGTACCAGGCGCGGGGCGGGAGGCAGCCGGAACCGGGGGATACGTCCTCGTAATAGGGGAGATCCATGGTTTCCATCAGACAGCGGGGATGCGGGGCCTCACAACACTCGGGCGGCGGGGGTTGTTGGATTCTCGGCGAGCGAGTTGGACGAATAACGCACTGGGTGCGGATTTCGTTGAATGAGGCGCATCACTCAGTGGAAAGCATCTTAGGTATGGCGCTCTGGTTGCGATATCGGTAATCTCCCCGGGTGTGATGACCAGCCAGCCCTACCCGTCCGCGACACTGCCCGCCCAACTGCCGCAGACCGGCCGCACCCGCCACAGCAGGCTGCGTGAGCAGGGCGGCCTGGAGCGCGCGGAGCTCGAAGCGATCCTCGACGCGGGATTCGTCTGCCACCTGGGCGTCGTCGTCGACGGCCATCCCATGGTGGTCCCGACCGTCTACGGCCGCGACGACACCCACCTGTATCTGCACGGCTCGGTCGCAAGCCGCAGCCTGGCCGCCGACCCGGACGCCGAGATCTGTGTGACCGTGACCCATGTCGACGGTCTGATCCTGGCCCGCTCCGTCTTCGAGCACGGCGTGAACTACCGCAGCGCGATGATCTACGGCGTACCGCGCAAGGTCACAGAACCGGAGCGGAAGCTGCGGGGCCTGCGGCTGCTCACCGAGCACGCGACGCCCGGCCAGTGGGACTATGCGCGGCGCCCGAGCCGCAAGGAACTGGCCGCGACGACCCTGCTCGCGCTCTCGCTGGAGGAGGCGTCCGTCAAGACGAGCGTGGGCCCTCCGGACGACGGCGAGGGACCGGACGCCGCGCTCGGCGTCTGGGCCGGAAACCTTCCCCTGACGGCCAGTTGGGGCACCCCGGTGCCGGATCCGGCGCTCGCCCCGGGCGTCGGGGTCCCGCCGCACATCGCGGAGCGCGGTGGGACCCGGCAGGGCTGACGGAGGTCAGCTCACGGCTGCACGGGGGCCTTGCAGCCGTGCGCCTTCGCCGATTTCTCGGCGAACGCCTTCAGGGCGGCGCGCTCGTAGGCACGGTCGGCGGCGGTGGGCCTGTCCCGCTTGTCGCTCGCGTACGACGGGGATCCAGAACCCGGCGGCTCGATCGTGAACAGGGCGCGCTCGCCGCCCTTCGCGCACTCCGCGCTCGCCCAGTACCCGCCGAACACGAGGGGTCCGGCCGGGGCCACGCCCAGCATGCGGTCGCGCTCGATGTAGTCGTAGCGTTCCAGGTAGCCGTACCGCTCGTCCTGCGCGTACGGGCCGTAGCGGGCGGTCAGCCGGTAGCGGCCCTCGACGTCCGACGCGGCACCGGCCACCGGGCGCCCTTGCCCGTCCACGGACCCGGCGCCGACGACGCACATCTCGACGGGCGTCCCGCGCCGCGCGCCCTCCCAGGCCCGCGAGACCGCGAAGCCACGCCCCGGAACGCCCTCGCAGGACGCGGTGGCCTCCGCAAGCGGCACGCTCTCGTCCTCGTTCACGTCCAGCGGCGCCGTACGCGGACGCTTGCCCAGGTCGGCCTCGCAGCCCCAGTGGGCGGAGGCATTGGCGGCCGTGGCGGTGACCATCCGGGCGAACGCGGTACGCGTCGCCGGGTCCTCGGCGGTCCTCCCCTCGTCCTCGGCGACGACCGTCACGAGCAGCCCGCCGCGGCCGCGTGCGCAGTCGAGCAGGACCGAGGTGCGGGCACCGGCACCGGAGCTGCCGTCGCCGGCGGCGAAGGTGCTGTTCCACCCCTGGCCGAGCGCGGCAGGCGGCAGCACACCGCCCACGTCCGGATACACCCCGCCGTCCTGGCCGAGGAAGTCCTCGCGCCGCTGCTGCCGCGCGGCGGGGCTTTCGTCGTCCCCATCCCGCCGCTCCGGCACCGCGCGCACACTGACCTCCAGCGATCCGTGCCGCGTGGGCTTGCCCGTGCCCTCTTCGACCTGGCGCAGCAGCGAGCACTCCACCCGCAGCGAGGCGTCGGCCAGTTCGCCCTCCGTGCGGTTGTCGGCGTCGGTGCCGTCATCGAACGGTCCTTCGCCGAGGACGTCACGCACCTCGGCGGAGGGCAGCACACCGTCGCAGGCCCCGTCGATCTGCCGCTGCGCCGCCCACCGGTCGTAGCCCCCGCCGAACCAGAACCACCCGCCCGCAAGCAGCGCGAGGGCGAGCACCGCCCCGGCCGCCGCGGTCAGCTTCCGTCCCGCGCCGGACCGCCAGGTCAGCCCTGCCACTCCTCCACCTCTCCCATGATCTCGGTGTTCCGGCAGTGCGAACGCCGCGGCCAGCCGTCTGCTGCCGCCAGATAGCGGTCGAGCACGGCACGCGCCTGGGCGGAGATCCGCCGCCGGTCCTTCTTGTCGAGGACGACCGTGTCCTCGTACTGGAAGTCGAAGGCGGGCACCACCGAGATGCGGTGGTACGTCGGCCCGGCATCGCACGCCGACCGCGCCCAGAGCGCGAGCTGGGGTTCGTCGCCCGACGACTCGATCCTCAACTGCCCGTCGTCGTCGGGCTTGTGGGTGCTGTCGTTACCGCCCGGAACGTCACCGGAGTCTCCATGACGCTCGTACGCGCCCGCCCCGACGACCCCCGACCAGCTCTCCGCGCTCGCCGCCTTGACCTTCCGCTCCTCGGCCCGGCCCGCGGTGTCGTCCCACTCGCCGGCACAGGAGCCCGCCCGCTCGCTGTACGTCGTGTCGTTGCCGTCGAACTGCCAGCTGCCCGGCGTGAACTTCAGCGCCTTGGGCGAGAACCAGTCGCAGAGCGCGGAGCCGTCGGTGCTCCTGCCCGCCTTCAGCGGCTGCCCGCCACAACCCTGCTCGCGGCTCACCCAGTCGGCGGCGCGCACCGCCGTACGGGACACGAGGAGCCGATCGCTCTTCGGTACGTCGATGGAGTCCTCGTCCGACGAGGGCACCTCCACGGACACCAGCAGGTCCTTCGACGGCCTGACCCGCCCGGTGAGCCCCTTCGGGCAGGATGCCAGGAGGGTCGCCGACACCTGCTCGGGGCCGATCCCCTCCGAGCCGCTCGCGCCGCCGAGCGCGCTGCTCGGCAGCGGCAGCGCGAAGCCGCCGCCGGGCGCATCGACGGGGCCGAGCACGGCCTGGGCCCGCACCCGGACCACCGGCTCCTCCTCGCCCCACCGCACGGTGCAGTCGAGCAGCGCCCGGCTCTGCTGCCCCGGCCGCAGCATCGTGCCGTACTCGCGCAGCTCGCCCGCCGTGTCGTCCGGCATGAGGTGGCCCACCCCTTCGGGCAGCAGGCCCGCGCACGCCTCCGTCAACTGCTCCTTGTCGGCGGCCAGTTGCTCGCTGTGCTCCACGGACCGTGACACCGCGATCCCGGTGCCCGCCGCCGCGACGGCGAATACCGCCACCCCGGCGACAAGCAGTCGCGTACGCCTGCTGACGCCACGCAGCTTGGACATGGCGCTCCCCCTCCCCGTTCACAAGATCAGGGAGGCGACGCTACCAACCGGGCGAGCGCGCCACGGGGCAAGGGCTAGCGGAGCTTCAGTTCGCCGGACAGGAAGCGGTGCGCCACCGACTCGGGGGACTCGCCGAGGGCGAACGCCCGTGCCTTGATGAGTGCGAGGGCGTCACCGATCGAGCCGCCCGTCTGCTCGGACAGGGCGCCCGCCGCCTGGTGCACCGCGGCCCGGATGTCGGCGCCGCCGTACAGGCCGGGATCCGCGTCGGGGCCGAGGAGCACGCCCGCCGTCAGGGCGCCCGCGACCCCGTCGAAGACCTCCGACCTGGCGAGGTCCTGCGGGGGATCGAAGACGGTCAGCGTGCCGATGCAGCCCTCCGCCACCTGCAGCGGAAGCGCGGCGACCGCGCTCAGGCCGAGGGCGGCGAGACCGGAGCCGTAAGCGGGCCAGCGCTCCTCGATGGCGCCGCCCGACACATACACCTTGCGGCGGGCGCGGGCCGCGTCGCGTCCGGGGCCCGCGGTCAGGACGTACTCGAGATCCTGGGCGCCGCGCGACGGCCGGTCCGACGCGGCGACCGCGAGCTGGCTCAGATCGGCGCCGACCAGGGTGAGCGCGGCACTGCGGGTCCCGCAGGCCTCCGCGACCCCGGCCATGAACAAGGGGCGGCCGACGCTCTTGGTCCCCGGCCGGCCGGGGCCGTGGCCGTTCGACCACTCCCGCACCCGGCGGGCGTAGGACTCCTGGAGGCGGGCCGCGGTCAGATGCCGCTCCGCGACCGCGCGGTGCCGTTCGGCCATCGTCGAGTGGAACATCCGGCCGGTCTCCGCGAAGCGCCGCTCATGGCGTTCGGCGTTCGCCGTCTCGCGCGCCGCGCGGTCGACCGCCCGGACGGCACGCCGCCAGGCGGCTTCGGCCTGGCCCTCCGAGGATGGCGAACTGCCTCCCATGGCCTTCATGTTCACCAGAATACGACTCGCTGGGTCAGCCGCCGCCCGCCTCGGAATCGTCTTCCATGAGGAGAACGACGCCCCCCTTGTGCCCGTCGAACGGGGAACAGTTCACCGAGCAGTCGATGCTCCGGCCGATGCGGTTCACGGCGGGGATGACGACCGGGCCCGACCGCTTCCCCGACCTGATGCACTCCTGGACGATCCGGCGCAGGGCGTCGGTGGGCAGCCCGAAGTCCAGCGCGAAGAACTCCTCGTCGAGGACCTCGTCGGCCCGCAGCCCCCACAGGTCGATCGCGCCGCGGTTCCAGCTCCTGACCCGCATGTCGGCGGAGAGGACCACCACGCCCGCCGCGATGCTGCTGACCACGCCTTCGAGGAAGGCGCGGGCCTCGTCCAGATCCGTGGAGCGCAGCCGCATCTCGTCGTTCATCGTCTCCAGCTCCTCGTTCGTCGACTGGAGTTCTTCGTTGGTGGTCTCCAGCTCCTCGTTCGTCGACTGGAGTTCCTCGTTGGTGGTCTCCAACTCTTCGTTGGTGGACTGGAGTTCCTCGTACGCGGTCTCCAGGTCCTCACGCACCCGCTTGACCTCCGCCTTGAGCTGTGTCGCCAGCGTGACGTCCGTGAACGTGACGTTGGTGGCGACCGGCAGCCCCTGGCCCCCGGAGATGGGCTGGATGACGATGTCGAAGTACTGCACCTCGCTGCCCAGGCGCCGCTCCGCGCCGTTCACCCGCAGCGTCCGGCGCTCATGGGTGGCCTGGTCGATCAGGGAACGCAGCTCGGTGGGCCGGTAGGACAGCTCCAGGTCCTGGAAGGGGCGGCCGATGTCATGGGCCGTGAGACCGAACTGTGCCCGGGCCTCATTGTTGATCACGACGACGACGCCGTCCTCGTCCAGGGCGACGGCGGCACCCGGAGCGGCGTCGAGGATCAGGTCGCGCAGCTGGCGCGTGCGCGACACGGCGTGCGTCTCGGCGCCGATGCCGGGTCTCATCTTCATGGGGATCGCGGGGTACGGCGTGGCGCTGCCGCCGGGCCTGCGCCGGAAGATGCGCTGGCGGATGCTGAGCGCCTCGAACCGCTCGCCGTCGCTCAGCAGCATCTCGGCCTTGCCGAGGAAGAGATAGCGGCCCTCGCGCAGCGCGAAGTGGAAGCGGTCGACGATCTGGTTCTGCGCCTCGACGTTGAAGTACATCAGGGTGTTGCGGCAGACGAGCAGGTCGAGGCGGGAGATCGGGGCGTCCCGGGTGATGTCGTGCCGGCCGAAGATCACCCGGCGCCGCAGGTCGGGCCGGAAGACGTAGCGGTTGTCGTGCCGCTCGAAGTACTTGTCGCGCAGCTCGGGGGAGAGCGATTCGAGGTTCTTCGCCGGGTACTGGCCCGAACGGGCGTCGCGCAGCGCCTCCTCGTCGATGTCCGTGGCGTAGATCTTGACGCGGTTCAGGCTCTCCTCGATGCCGAGCGCCTCGGCGAACATGATGGCGAGCGAGTACGCCTCCTCACCGCTGGAGCAGCCCGCGCTCCACACCCGGATCTCCTCGTCGGGCTCCAGATCGGCGATCAGCCGGGGCACCACCTCACGCCGCAGGAGCTCCCAGGCTTCCGGGTCGCGGAACACCGACGTGACGTTGATCAGGATCGTGTTGAAGAGCGTGCGGAACTCGACGGTGTCGGTCTCCAGGAGATCGCGGTAGTCCGCGTAGTCCCGCACGCCGACGTCGTCCATCCGCTTGCGGATGCGGCGGCCCAGGGTGGACCGCTTGTAGCCGGTGAAGTCGAAGCCACGGGCGTCGCGGATGAAGCGGAGCAGGTCCTCAAGGCCCTGGTCGACGTCGGGTTCGGGCGCGGATCCGCGCTTGCCCCCGGTCTCCTGCTCGGCACCGGTGCTCTGCTCGGGCGCCGGCCCGCTCCCGGCGCCGGACGACTTGCTCATCACTGCCTCTTGCTCTCGACGAGTCCACGGACGGCCGCGGCGATTTCCTCTAGACGGAGTACGAAGTCGACGGCCCCCGTGCCGACCGCCGCCGACGGCATGCCGGCGAACTGCGCGGTCTCCGGGTCCTCGGCGATCACGGTGCCGCCGCGCGACTTGACCGCCTCCACGCCCATCGCGCCGTCCACACCGGTGCCGGTCAGCACACAGGCGATGGCCCGCGATCCGTACGCGCCGGCCACCGACTCGAAGAGCAGGTCGGCGGAGGGACGCACGAAGTGCACGAGTTCGCTGTCCGACAGGCTGAGGATGCCCTCGGGGCCCACGAGGAGGTGCCGGTCCGGCGGTGCCAGGTAGACCGTGCCCGGGCGGATGCGCTCGTGGTCCTCCGCCAGCTTGACGCCGAGTTCCGTACGCCGGGCGAGTACCTCCGCGAGCAGCGTCCGGTGGCGGGGGTCGAGGTGCTGGACCACGAGCACCGGCACCGGCAGATCGGCGCCGAGGGCGCCGAGGAGCGCGCCGAGACCCTGAATGCCTCCGGCGGACGACGCGACAGCCACGACCGAGTACTGCCCCGATGTGTGCTGTTCGGACGTCATATTCCGAGCCTAGCCGCTGCGGGTCGTACCGGTGGGGCAGCACGGGGCGGCGGGGACCCTTGTCGCTGCCCGGGCCATCTGCTTGACTCCGCCCGCCGGAACGCCGGAACGCCGGAACGCCGGAACGCCGGAACGCCGGAACGCCGGAACGCCGGAACGCCGGAACGCCGGAACGCCGGAACGCCGGAACGCCGGACG